>CANRBW010000024.1 GCA_947628975.1 uncultured Oscillospiraceae bacterium
GGCAGCGGCAGCCTGACCTCCGCCACCGTCACCCTCTCCGCCGCCACCGCCAAGGCCATGGCGGCCAAGGGACAGCTTCTGCGGGTCCAGACCCCGCTGGGCACGGTGCTCCTCCCCTCCCAGGCCCTCAGCGCCCTGGCCGGGCAGGGCGGGTCCACCGTGGCGGTCACCGTGACCTCCGCCGGGGACGCGGTGAGCGTCACCTTCTCCTGCGGCTACGAGGCCGCCTCCCTCCCCGGCGTCATCGGCTTCACCGCCCCGGCCTCCGGCAACGTGGTCCTGCGGGCCAACGCCGGCGTGCTCACCCTGGTGAAGAAGGCGGTGGTGAAGGACGGCAAGCTCTACGCCTGCCTCTCCGGCTCCGCCCAGCTCCAGGTGGAGACCCGCTCCCCCGCCTTTGACGACACGAAGTCCCACTGGGCCAAGGACGCCATCGCCTTCACCGCCGCCAGGGAGCTGTTCCAGGGCACCTCCGCCACCGCCTTCTCCCCCGACGGGGCCATGACCCGCTCCATGGTGGTCACCGTCCTCCACCGGCTGGAGGACCTGCCCGCCGCCGCCTCCGCCGCCTCCTTTGCCGACGTGCCCGGCGGCCAGTGGTACTCCGACGCCGTGGCCTGGGCCAGCCAGTCGGGCATCGTCCAGGGCACCGGGGACGGCTTCCGGCCAGACGACTCCGTCACCCGGGAACAGCTGGCCAAGATCCTCTATGAGTACGTGGGCTTCCTGGGCCTGGCCAACGGCCAGCGCGCCTCCCTGTCCGGCTTCTCCGACCAGGGCAAGGTCAGCGCCTGGGCCGGGGACGCCATGCAGTGGGCGGTGGCCGCCGGACTGATCAACGGCAAGAGCGGCAACCTCCTTGACCCCGGCGGCTACGCCAGCCGGGCCGAGGTCTCCACCATTTTGCAGCGCCTGATCACCAACGTCCTGATCCCCACGGTGTAAGAAAGGAGAGGACCGCTTTGAAAAACCGTATGCTCCGCGCCCTGGGCGCCCTGACCCTGACCCTGGCCCTGGCCCTGACCGTCTTCCCCCTCTGGCCCGCCGCCCAGGAGCCGGCGGCCCAGGAGGACTACGCCGGATACCTGGTGATCCTGGGCGACGCGCCCCAGGTCGCCTCCATCGACCTCCTGGGCCAGGCCACCCTGATGGCCGCCCACGAGGAGCGGGAAGAGCTCCTGCCCCTTTCCCAGGGGGCGGGGGTGTATAAGGCCGCCGACCTCTCCCAGGTCCAGAACCTGGTCTGGTCCGGCCAGGTCCTCTCCGCCGAGCTGGACCAGAAGGCCGAGCTGGCCGCCGTGTCCGACCTGGAGACCGACCACAGCGACCCCACCAAGCCCGACGACCCCTACTTCATCAACCAGTCCTATGAGTACCAGTTCTACCTGAAGGACACCGACAAGCACGGCATCAGCGTCCGGGCCGCCTGGGACGCCGGGCTGACCGGGGACGGGGTCACGGTGGCGGTCATCGACAGCGGCCTCAACGGCGAGCACATCGACGCCCCCGCCAAGCAGGCCAGGGGCCGGTACTACTACTACCGGGAGGAGGCCAACGGCCGCTACCCCTTCACCATCAACGGCCAGATCCACTACTACAACTACTACTCCAGCGACTATGTGGTGGACGACATGGGCCACGGTACCAACGTGGCCGGCCTCATCGCCGCCCAGAAGGACAACGGCGTGGGCATCGCCGGAATCGCCCCTGACGTCACCTTCATGCCCATCCGCTGTTTCACCGCCGCCAAGGGCTACCTGGGGGGCTACACCTCCAACCTCATCAGCGGCGTCACCTACGCCATGGACAACGGCGCCAACATCATTAACATGAGCTGGGGCCTCCAGAACGACTCCCCGGCCCTCCGGGCGGTCCTGACCCAGGCGGCCAACCAGGGGTGCATCCTGGTGGCGGCCACCGGCAACTCCGGCGGCAGCGTCCTCCAGTACCCCGCCGCCTATGACAACGTCATCGCCGTCAGTTCCACCAACAAGGACGGCGGCCTGTCCGACTTCTCCCCCCGTAATGGCGACGTGGACGTCTGCGCCCCCGGCGGCCAGCTCAACGGCCACCAGATCTGGACCATCGGCTACTCCTCCAACACCTCCATGGTCCAGGGCGACGGCACCTCCTTCGCCGCGCCCATGGTGGTGGCGGTGGCCGCCCTGCTCAAGCAGGCCGACCCCGCCATGACCCAGGCCGACTTCCTGGCCCTGCTGGAGGGGAACTGCGACCCGGTGACCCTCCGCTCCGGGGACGACCCCTCCTACGCCGGCGCGGGTCTGCTGAACGTGGAAAAGCTCCTGGACGCCATGGGCTGTACCGGCTCCACCCTCCAGCGCGAGGGCGACGCCCTCACCTTCCGGGCGGCCTATCACCCCGTCCAGAACGCCGGTCACGTCGCCCCCCAGTCGGCCATCCTGATGGTGGCGGCCTATAACGACCAGGGCCACCTGCTGGACAGCCAGACCGCCAGCGCCGCCCTCAGCGGCTACGGGGCCTACTCCCTCTCCGCCCGGTTTGACGACCCCAGGATCGCCACCCTCCGGGCCTTCTATCTCCAGGACGACGAGACCCTCGCCGCCGCCGCCCCCGCCACCCAGGTCGCCGTCCGGTGACCCGGGCCGGCGCGCAAAACCACCATCGCGCATAGAACAGCATCAAAAAGACCGTTGACTTTTACCGGGAAGCCGGTGTGTCAACGGTCTTTTTTCAGCGTTTGATCTTCAGACTTGCTGAATAGGCAAAACGCAAGCGGGTCTATCTGGTCGGCAAACACACCGGGGATAGCCGCTTCAGCGGCGCGGGGGGTGCGGCGCCCCGTATGCGGCAATTCATCAAATGTCACAAATTGCTGTCTAAACGCCTCCCTTACTTCCCATAAACTCCCTTTTTAAGTTCTTCACGCTGGCAATTAATTCTTGCATGGATCAAAATATATTTCTATATCAACTCCGCGATCCTCTGGGATGTTGCCGCCCGACATATACTTTTCGCCCTTGTTTTCTCTGTAATAAAATCGCGCCGTGGCCATACCGGCAAACGCTTCCGCGTACATTACGATTTCAGCCCATTCATTCGGTACGATCTTCTCTAATCGATCAGCGATCTCCTGATAAAACGGTATAAACCCGCTTTCATCCGCCTGGCCCGATGCCCCACCGGCTCCCGGTATTTTGTTTCGCGCCGCGTTTCTATCAACAGATTTCCTTTTATCAAACAAGCCCATTCATATGCCTCCGTAAATCAGGATCTGTCGAATCGTCGCCCACTCGATCCTTAACATTATACCACCCAAATGTGAAGAAACCTACTGGCTCAAACCGGTTGATCGATTTTTGTTTCCGCCCACCTCGAATAGAAAACGCCCCGGCGATCGTGTCCTCGTCCAGAGCGTTCCCATCTGCTGTTCCTGCCCGTCTTAAAGACAAGCTCAAACAACGTCCTTTTTATGTCCAGCCCGCGAAACCCGCTCCGCCCCTTTTGTCGTCTTCACTTCTCCGCCGGTCGTCAGCCCCACGCCGCCCCGGCGTGCGCAAAAACCTCCCGGGAGGGGTAGAGGGTGAGGCTGAAGCTCAGCGCCCAGTTCCGGACCGTCGACTCCGGGAAGGCCTGCTCGGCGCTGCCGGTACCGATCAGCCACCGGACCCGGCCGTAGGCAGAGGGCAGGTCCACCTCCCAGTCCATGGCCTCCTGGCCCTCCGGGGCGCCGGGGTCCTCCACGGGGACCGCCTCCGGCGTCGGCTGCCGGGTCATGGCCTGGTAGAGCGTCCCCCGCTCCAGGCCGTACAGGCTCTCCGCCAGGGTCACCGTCTCCCGCCAGTCCTCCCAGGCGAACCGGGGCTTTTCCGGCAGGAAGGTGATCAGGCAGTTCTCCCGGAGCACGGGCTCGCCGTCCGCCAGGGCGCACATGGCCCAGACCTTGTCCTGCTTCCCGGTCTCCAGGGTGTAGGTGACCCGCTCCTCCCCTTCCCGCTGGACCTCCGGGTCCAGGGTCCAGCCCAGCTCCTCCGCCGCGGCCTGAACCGTCTCCTCCGTGGGCGGAAACTCCGGGCCGCCGCAGGCGGACAGCGCCCCCAGAACCAGCAGCAGCGCGACGGGACGTGTGCTCTTCATGCTCAGCTCTCCTCTCCGGACCGGCGGTCCCGCCGGTCCCTCCCGGACGCGCCGGGCGGCTTTCGGCTTGATGATACCCCTTTTTCTCCCCCCTGTCAATCGGTGGGGAGGCTCCCCCGCCCCCGGCGGGGTCGGGGACTGGCCGCCGGGGGAGAAAAAAAGCTATCCCAGAAGGGGGCGTCCCCTTCTGGGATAGCTTCAGCGTCTTCCTTTGGCCGTGGCTCAGACCAGCTCCACGATGGCCATCTCCGCCGCGTCGCCCCGGCGGGGGCCGGTGAGGACCACGCGGGTGTAGCCGCCGTCGCGGTCGGCGTACTTCTGGGCGATCTCCCCAAAGAGCTTGTGGGCCACGTCCTCCTTGGTGATCACGCTCAGGGCCTGGCGGTAGTTGGCCAGGCCGCTCTGCTTGGCCAGGGTGATCATCTTCTCGGCCATAGGAGCCACCTCCTTGGCGCGGCTGGCGGTGGTCTCGATCCGGCCGTGATCCAACAGCTCGGTGGTCATGGCCCGGAGCATCGCCATGCGCTGGTCGGTGGGCTTGCCAAGTTTACGCATTGTTTACACCTCCAAATCTCTGGAAAATCAGTTCTCGTCGCTGGCCAGGGCGAGCCCCATCATGGCCAGCTTGTTCATGACCTCCTCCAGGCTCTTGCGGCCCAGGTTGCGGACCTTCATCATCTCGTCCTCGGTCTTGGAGATCAGGTCCTCCACCGTGTTGATGTTGGCCCGCTTGAGGCAGTTGAAGGAACGGACAGACAGGTCCAGCTCCTCGATGGTGAGCTCCAGCACCTTGTCCCGCTGGTGCTCGGACTTCTCCACCACCGTGGACTTGGAGCCCATGATCTCGGAGAGGTCGGTGAAGAGCATGAAATGGTCGCAGAGGATGCGCGCCCCCAGGCTCACCGCGTCCCTGGCGGAGATGACCCCGTTGGTCCAGACCTCCAGGGTCAGCTTGTCAAAGTCGGTGGCGTCCCCCACGCGGGTGTTCTCCACGGTGTAGTTGACCTTCTTGACGGGGGTGTAGACGCTGTCCACCGGGATGATCCCGATGACAGACTGCTGGGGCTTGTTGCGGTCGGCGGGGACGTAGCCCCGGCCGTGGGACAGGGTCAGCTCCATATTCAGGTTGGCGTCGGGGCCCAGGGTGGCGATGTGGAGCTCCGGGTTGAGGATCTCCACCTCGCCGTCGGCCTTGATGTCCCCGGCGGTGATCTCGCAGGGGCCCACCGCCTCGATATAGACGGTCTTGGTCCCCTCGCTGTACAGCTTGGCGATGATGCTCTTGATGTTCAGCACGATCTCGGTCACGTCCTCGGTGACGCCGGGGATGGTGGAAAACTCATGCTGGACGCCGGCGATCTTAATGGAGGTCACCGCCACGCCGGGCAGACTGGAGAGCAGGATGCGGCGCATGGAATTGCCCAGGGTAGTGCCGTAGCCCCGCTCCAAGGGCTCCACAATATACTTTCCATGAAACTCCTCGCCGGGCTTCTCGATACACTCGATGCGGGGCTTTTCAATTTCTACCATATCGTATTTGACCCTCCTTCTTCAACAGATGGTGAAACAGGAAACGAGGGGGAGCTTATTACTTGGAATAGAGCTCGACGATAAGGTGCTCCTCGATGGGCATATCGATGTCGTCCCTGGCGGGCATCTGGATGACCGTCCCCTTGAGGGCGTTTTTCTCCCGGCTCAGCCACTTGGGGGTGGCGAAGATGGGGGCGTCCTCCCCGGTGAAGCGCTTGAAGCGCACGCTGTCCCGGCTGGACTCCCGGACCTCGATCACGTCCCCGGGCTTCACCAGGTAGGAGGGGATGTTCACCTTCCGGCCGTTGACGGTGAAGTGGGCGTGGTTGACGCTCTGGCGGGCCTCCCGGCGGGTCATGGCGAAGCCCAGACGGTACACCACGTTGTCCAGGCGGCGCTCGATGGTGGTCAGCAGCACCTCGCCGGTCATACCCTCCGACCGGGCGGCCTTCTCATAGTAGGCGCGGAACTGCTTTTCCATGATGCCGTAGACGAACTTGACCTTCTGCTTCTCGTTCATCTGCATGGCGTACTCGCTCTGCTTGCGGCGCATCTGGCCCTTGGGGTTGCGGTTGGTCTGCTTCTTGGCGTATCCCATGGCGGCGGGGGAGACGTTCAGCGCCTTGCAGCGCTTGGCCACGGGCTGCATATTCTTAGCCATATTCCCTCATTCCTCCTTCCGATTACACGCGGCGCCGCTTGGGGGGGCGGCAGCCGTTGTGGGGGATGGGGGTCACGTCCTTGATCAGGGTGACCTCCAGGCCCACGGCCTGCAGAGCCCGGATGGCGGCCTCGCGGCCCTGGCCGGGACCCTTGACGAAGACCTCCACGGTCTTCAGGCCGTGCTCCATGGCGGCCTTGGCGGCGGTCTCCGCGGCGGTCTGGGCGGCGAAGGGGGTGGACTTCCGGGAGCCCCGGAACCCCATCTCGCCGGAGGACGCCCAGGAGATGGCGTTGCCCTGGGGGTCGGTCACGGTGACCATGGTGTTGTTGAAGGAAGAGCGGATATGCACAGCGCCCTTCTCGATGTTCTTGCGCTCGCGGCGGCGGCGCGTGGTCTTCTTGCCCTTGGTGTTGGTAGCAGCCATATTCCTCTTCCCTCCTTACTTCTTCTTGTTGGCGACGGTGCGCTTGGGACCCTTCCGGGTCCGGGCGTTGGTCTTGGACCGCTGGCCCCGGACGGGCAGGCCCTTGCGGTGGCGGATGCCGCGGTAGCAGCCGATCTCGGTGAGGCGCTTGATGTCCAGCGCCACGTTCCGGCGCAGGTCGCCCTCCACGGTGTAGTCCCGGCTGATCTCCTCCCGGAGGGCAGCCTCCTGCTCCTCCGTCAGGTCCTTCACCCGGATGTCGGGGTCGATGCCTGTGGCGGCCAGGATCTTGTTGGCGCTGGTGCGCCCGATGCCAAAGATATAGGTCAAGCCGATCTCGATACGCTTGTCCCTGGGCAGGTCAATGCCAGCAATACGAGCCATACTTTTCTGTCCCTCCTTTTAACCTTGTCTCTGCTTGTGCTTGGGGTTTTCGCAAATGACCATAACTTTGCCCTTGCGCTTGATGATCTTGCACTTCTCGCACATGGGCTTCACAGACGGTCTGACTTTCATGTTAAACCTCCTTATGAATGCCTTGATGGCCCCCGGCGGTCCGGGCAAGGCCGGGCCCCGCCGGGTCGTTGACGGTTACGGTTACTTCGTTCTCCAGGTGATGCGCCCTCTGGTCACGTCGTAGGGCGACATTTGGACGGTGACCTTGTCCCCGGGCAGGATGCGGATGAAGTTCATCCTCAGCTTGCCGGAAATGTGGGCCAGGATGATGTGTCCGTTCCCGATGTCCACATGGAAGGTCGTATTGGGCAGGGCCTCGGTGACCACGCCCTCCACTTCGATCATATCATCTTTTGCCAAGTCTCATTTCCTCCTTGAAAGCGCCCAGCGCCCGTCTCAGCTCGCGGTTGGTGACCGGTTCTCCTCGCTGTAACTTCTGGGTGACTGGATGGGGAAACTCCCGCTGGGCGCCGGTGAGACAGGTCACATGGCCCAGCTTTTTCTCCTTGGGATGGGCGACCCGGCGGCCCTTGCCGTCGGCCAGGCGCAGCCGGTGGGTCTCCGGGTCCACTCCCGTGACCACGAAGAGTTTTCCCTTGTCCCGCCCGGCGGTGGCCTCCACGATCCAGCCGACGCGGTCAAACATCGCCGTCTCCCGGATCGGTGAGGATCTCCGGCTCGCCCTCGGTGATGAGGATGGTGTTCTCGTAGTGGGCGGCAAGGCTCCTGTCCACCGTCACGGTGGTCCAGTTGCCGTCCAGGTTCTCCACGTGCCAATCCCCGGCGCACACCATGGGCTCCACGGCGATGACCATTCCCGGCTGGAGCCGGGCGCCGTGCCCGGCGGGGCCGTAGTTGGGGACCTCCGGCGGCTCGTGCATCTGGCGGCCCACGCCGTGGCCCACAAAGTCCCGGACCACGCTGAAGCCAAAGCTCTCCACGTACTTCTGCACCGCCGCGCCGATGTCCCGGACCCGATTGCCCGGCCGGGCGTGGCGGATGCCCTCGAAGAAGCTCTGCCGGGTGACCTCCACCAGCTGCCTGGCCTGCTGGCTCACCGCGCCGCAGAGGAAGGTGCCGGCGCAGTCGCCGTGGAATCCGCCCACATAGGCCCCCACGTCCACCGAGATGATGTCCCCCTCCTTCAGCACCTGCTTGCGGCTGGGGATCCCGTGGATGACGCACTCGTTCACCGAGGCGCAGATGGAGGCGGGGAAGCCGTAGAGCCCCAGGAAGGAGGGCTTGGCGCCGTGGCCCTGGATGAAGCGCCGGACCTCCCGGTCGATCTCGAAGGTGCTCACCCCCGGCCGGACCAGCGATCCGGCCAGAGCCCGGGCCTGGGCCGTGATCCGGCCCGCCCGGCGCATCTTCTCGATCTCCTCCGGGGTCTTCAGCGAGATCATCTCCATCGCTCTTACAGGCCCAGGGCCTGACAGATGGCCTGGGTGGTGGCCTCGATGGTGGGCTGGTTGTCCACCAGTTTCAGCAGCCCCCTCGCCCCGTAGAACTCCTTCAGGGGCTCGGTCTGGGCGTGGAAGACCTCCAGGCGGCGCAGCACGGTCTCGGCGGTGTCGTCGGCCCGCTGGACCAGAGGTCCGCCGCACTGGTCGCACACGCCCTCCACCTTGGGGGGCGCGGCCTCCACATGGTAGGTGGCGCCGCACTTGGTGCAGGCCCGGCGGCCGGTCATCCGCTTGACGATCACCTCGTCGGAGACCTCGATGGAGACCACCTGGTCAAAGGTCACGCCCATGTCCTCCAGGGCCTGGGCCTGGGCCAGGGTGCGGGGCACCCCGTCCAGGATATAGCCCTTCTGGCAGTCGGGCTGGTCCAGCCGCTCCTTGACGATGCGCAGGATCACCTCGTCGGGGACCAGCTGGCCCGCGTCCATATAGGACTTGGCCTGGCGGCCGGTCTCGGTGCCGTCGGCAATGGCGGCGCGGAGGATGTTGCCGGTGGAGATGGTGGGGATGTCCAGGCGCTTGGCAAAGATGTCGGCCTGGGTGCCCTTTCCGGCGCCGGGGGCGCCCAAAAAGATCATTTTCATGCCCCGCACCTCTTTTACTCCAGGAAGCCCTTGTAGTGCCGCATGAGCATCTGGGCCTCCAGGGCCTTCACCGTCTCCAGCGCGACGCCCACCACGATGATGACCGACGTGCCGCCCAGAGACAGGGAGCGGCTGCCGATGATGTTGCCGGTGATGATGGGCAGGATGGCGATGACCGCCAGGTAGAGCGCGCCGAACATGGTGATCTTGCTCAGGACCTTCCGCAGGAAGTCGGCGGTGGGCCGGCCCGGACGGAAGCCGGGGACGAAGCCGCCGTTGTTCTTCAGGTTGTTGGCCACCTCCACGGGGTTGAACTGGACCGAGGCGTAGAAGTAGCTGAAGCCCACGATGAGCAGGAAGTAGACCACGCAGTAGAGCACGCCGTTGGAGTCAAACACCCGCATGAAGGCCCCGCCGAACCCGCCGCTCTGGGCGGAGACCCCGGCAAAGCCGGCGATGGTGGCGGGCAGGGAGGCGATGGACTGGGCGAAGATGATGGGCAGAACGCCGGACATATTCACCTTCATGGGCAGATTGGTGGACTGGCCGCCGTACATCTTGCGGCCCACCACGCGCTTGGAGTACTGCACGGGAATGCGGCGCTCGGAATTGGTGATGAAGACGATGAAGATGACCAGGGCCAGCATCCCGATGAGGAACAGGGGGATGAAGACCGGGTGCATGGCGCTGTCCACATAGCTCTGAGCCTGGGCGGCGGCGTTGGGATAGCCCAGGTTGGTGTAGGTCGTGGTCATCTGGGTCAAAAGGGCGTCCTGGCCCACGCTGCGGACCTCGTTCCAGCGGCTGACGCCGGTGATCATGCTGGAGATCATGCTGGGCACCCGGGCCACGATGCCGGCGAACAGGATCATGGAGATGCCGTTGCCGATGCCGAACTCGGTGATCTGCTCCCCCAGCCACATCAGGAAGGCGGAGCCGGCGGTGAAGGCCGTCACGATGATGATCCCGGTGAGCCACACGGGCATACCCCCGGCGGGGTTCAGCAGGCCCCAGCTACGGATCAGGGTGAAGTACCCAAAGCCCTGGAGGATGGCGATGCCCACGGTGGTGTACCGGGTGATGGCCGCGATCTTCTTGCGGCCCTCCTCGCCGCCCTCCTTCTGCATCCGCTCCAGGGCGGGGATGGCGATGCACAGCAGCTCGATGATGATGGAGCTGTTGATATAGGGCTGGATGGAGAGGGCGAATATCGTCGCCTGGGCAAAGGCGTCGCCGCTCATGGCGTTGAGCAGGCCGAAGATGGTGCCCGACTGGCGGGACAGCTCCCCGGCCAGGGCGTCGGAGTCGATGAAGGGCACGGGGATGACCGCGCCCAGGCGGAAGATGAGCAGCGCGAACAGGGTGAACAGCAGCTTCTTGCGCAGCTCCTCGATCTTCCAGGCGTTACGGATCGTGGTGATCAATTCAAATCACCTCAGCCTTTCCCCCTGCCGCTTCGATCTTCTCCTTGGCGGAGGCGGAGAAGGCGGTGGCCCGGACGGTCAGCTTCTTGGAGAGCGTTCCGTTGCCCAGGACCTTCACGCCGTACTCGCACTTGGAGAGGATCCCCTTGTCCAGCAGGTCGCAGACATTGACGGTGGCACCGTCGTCAAACTTGTTCAGGCTGGCCACGTTGATGGCCTCAAGAGGCTTGGCGAAAATGTTGTTGAAGCCCCGCTTGGGCACCCGGCGGGCCAGGGGCATCTGGCCGCCCTCAAAGCCCACGCGCACGCCGCCGCCGGAGCGGGCCCACTGGCCCTTGTGCCCCCGGCCGGCGGTCTTGCCGTTGCCGGAGCCCGGCCCCCGACCCTTGCGCTTCCCCACCTGGGTGGAGCCGGGGGCGGGAGAGAGATCATGCAGATTCATTGTTGCGCCTCCTTACTTTTCCTCGGTGACCTCAAGGAGGTAACCGATCAGGGCGATCTTGCCGCGGGTGGCGGCGTTGTCGGGCTGCACGGTGGCGTCCCCGATCTTCCGCAGGCCCAGGGCCGCGGCGGTGTCCTTGTGCTTCTGGAGCCGACCGTTCAGGCTCTTGACCAGCTTGACATTCAACTTAGCCATCTGTCGGTCCCTCCCTTACCCTAAAATTTCTTCCACGCTCTTGCCCCGCAGCTTGGCGACCTCCTCCGGGCCACGGAGGGACTTCAGCCCCTCGAAGGTGGCGGAGACCACGTTCTGCGGATTGTTAGAGCGCAGGCACTTGGCGCGGATGTCCCGGATCCCGGCGGCCTCCATCACCGCGCGGACCGGGCCGCCGGCGATGATGCCGGTGCCGGGGGCGGCGGGCTTGAGAAGGACGCGGCCGGCGCCGAACTCCCCGATGACCTCGTGGGGGATGGTGGTGCCGGACAGGGTGACGGTGCAGAGGTTCTTCTTGGCGTCCTCGATGCCCTTGCGGATCGCCTCGGGGACCTCGGCGGCCTTGCCGGTGCCGAAGCCCACGCGACCCTTCTCGTCCCCGATGACCATGAGGGCGGTGAACTTGGCCACGCGGCCGCCCTTGACGGTCTTGGAAACGCGGTTCAGGTAGACCAGCTTCTCGCTGAACTCGCTCTGCTCTTTTTCAAATTTAGGCATGGTTCTTCCCCCTCTCCTTAAAACTCCAGGCCGCCCTCGCGGGCGCCCTCGGCCAGAGCCTTGACCCGGCCGTGGTAGACGTAGCCGCCCCGGTCAAAGACCACGGTGCTGACGCCCTTTTCCTTGGCCCGCTGGGCCACGGTCTGGCCCACCTTCTTGGCGGCCTCGCAGTTGGAGCCGGGGCCGAAGCCCTTCTCCAGAGAGGACGCGGAGACGATGGTCACGCCGTTGACGTCGTCGATGACCTGGGCGTAGATGTTGGCGTCGCTGCGGAACACATTCAGACGCGGGCGCTCGGGGGTGCCGCTGATCTTGGCGCGGACCCGCTTGTGGCGGCGCAGCCGCTGAGCGTTGGTATCGATCTTCTTGATCATGGTTCAGGCACCTCCTTACTTCTTCTTCACGCCGGTCTTGCCTTCCTTACGGCGAATGACCTCGTCAGCGTATTTGATCCCCTTGCCCTTGTAGGGCTCGGGCGGACGTTTCTCGCGGATCTCGGCGGCGAACTGACCCACACGCTGTTTGTCAGCGCCGCTGACGACGATCTGGTTGGGAGTGGGGGTCGCCAGGGTGATCCCCTCGGGGGCCTCCATGGTCACCTGGTGGGAATAGCCCAGGTTCATGACCAGCTTGCCGCCCTCCATGGCCACGCGGTAGCCCACGCCGTTGACCTCCAAGGTCTTCTGGAAGCCCTCGGTCACGCCCACCACCATGTTGTGCAGCAGGGTGCGGGTCAGGCCGTGGAGACTGCGGCTCTCCTTGAGATCGTTGGGGCGGGTGACGTGGATCGCCGCGCCCTCTTGTTGGATGGTGAGCACGGGGCTCAGGTCCTGCTCCAGGGTCCCCTTGGGGCCCTTGACGGTGACGTGGTTCCCCTCACCCACTTTGACTTCGACGCCCGCGGGGAGGTCGATAGGCATTCTTCCGATTCTAGACATGCGCTTCTACCCCCTTACCAAACGAACGCCAGGACTTCACCGCCGACGTGGGCCGCCCGCGCGGCCTTGTCGGTCATGACGCCCTTGGACGTGGAGATGATGGCGATCCCCAGCCCGCGGATGACCCGGGGCAGCTCGTCGGCGCCGGCGTAGACCCGGAGACCGGGCTTGCTGACGCGGCGGAGATTGGTGATGGCCTTCTCCTTGTTTGCGTTGTACTTCAGGGTGATGTGGATCACACCCTGGGTCCCGTCCTCGGACAACTGGTAATTCTTGATATACCCTTCGTCCAGGAGGATCTGCGCGATGGCCTTCTTCATGTTGCTGGCTGGCACGTCCACCGTTTCATGCCCGGCATTGGACGCGTTGCGGATCCGGGTCAGCATATCCGCAATAGGGTCTGTGATCTGCATGAGAATACCTCCTATTAAGATTACCGGCTCTCGCCGGTGCGTCGGCAAGGTATCTGGGCTTAGGCACCGTCCCGACCTGTTGCCGACGGCGGGGGAAATGCTTCAAAAACCGGGGCGAGGCGGGCTGGGGTCACCAGCTCGCCTTTTTCACCCCAGGAATTTGACCTTTGTAGGCCAGCTCCCGGAAGCAGATGCGGCAGATGCCGTAGTCCCGGAGATAGGCGTGGGGCCGGCCGCAGATCTTGCAGCGGTTATAACGCCGAGTGGAGAATTTGGGCTTTCCCTGCTGCTTGAGGATCATGGATTTCTTCGCCATTTCTCAGCTCTCCTTTCAGCGCACGAAGGGAGCGCCGATGAGCTCCAGCAGAGCGCGGCCCTCTTCGTCGGTGTTGGCGGTGGTGCAGATGATCACGTCCATGCCCCGGATCTTGTCGATCTTGTCGTAGTCGATCTCGGGGAAGATCAGCTGCTCCTTCAGGCCCAGGGCGTAGTTCCCACGGCCGTCAAAAGAGTTGGGGTTGATGCCCCGGAAGTCACGGACGCGGGGCAGCGCCACGCTGAACAGCCGGTCCAGGAACTCCCACATCTTG
>CANRBW010000025.1 GCA_947628975.1 uncultured Oscillospiraceae bacterium
CGCTTCGCCGAGACGGGGTATTCCCGCCTGCCCGTCTACCACGAGACCATCGACTCCATCGTGGGGGTCATCCACGAAAAGGACTTCTACGCCGCCCGCTACCGGGGCGCGGCGGACCTGAAGGCCCTGACCAAGGAGGTCATCTGCACCACCGCTAACACCAAGATCTCCGACCTGATGCGGGTGCTCCAGGCCAACAAGAACCACATGGCGGTCATCGTGGACGAGTACGGCGGCACCGAGGGGATCGTCACCCTGGAGGACATCCTGGAGGAGCTGGTGGGGGAGATCTGGGACGAGCACGACGAGGTCATCGAGACCTTCCGCAAGGAGCCCGACGGCAGCTACATCATCGCCTGCTCCGCCGACCTCACCGACCTCTACGACCTCTTCGCGCTGAAGGGGGAGTGCGAGAGCGCCACGGTGTCGGGCTGGGTGCTGGAGCGGATCGGCCGGATCCCGGAGCCGGGGGACAGCTTCGACTACGAAGGGCTCCACGTCACCGTCACGGCGGTGGAGCACCGGCGGGTGCTGGAGATCCGGGTGGAGCCCGTCCGGGCGCCGGAGACGCCGGAGGAGGAATAGACCCGGGGCCGGGGCGGCCGACGCCCCGGCCCTTTCCTTCCCCTGCCGGGGCGGGAGCTCGCCCTTGCCAACGGGGGCGAAAACGCTTATAATGGAGAAAAACAGGCGAGAAGGGGGTGGGGCGCGTGGCCTGTAAGATCCTGTCCCTGGGGCTCCAGGGAGTCTCGGGCTATCTGGTGACCACCGAGGTGGACCTGTCGGGGGGTCTGCCCAACTTCGACATCGTGGGGCTGCCCGACGCGGCGGTGAAGGAGGCCAGGGACCGGGTCCGCGCCGCCATCAAGAACTGCGGGTTCTCCTTCCCCGTCTCCCGGATCACCGTCAACCTGGCCCCCGCCGACCGGCGGAAGGCGGGGACGGTGTACGACCTGCCCATCCTGGTGGGCATTCTCACCGACGCCGGACAGCTCCCCGCCCCGGCGGAGGACGCGGCGCTGGTGGGGGAGCTGTCCCTCACCGGCCAGCTCCGGCCCATCCCGGGGATGCTGCCCATGGCCATGGCCGCCCGCCGGGCGGGGGTGAAGACCCTCTACGTCCCCGCCCCCTCCGCCGCCGAGGCCACCCTGGCCGGGGAGATGACGGTCTACGGCGTGGAGGACATCCAGCAGCTGGCCCGCCACCTCCGGGGGGAGGAACAGCTGGCGCCCACCCCGGCGTGGGAGCCGGTGTGGAGCGATCCGGACGCCCCGGACTTCTCCCAGGTCAAGTGCCAGCACGCGGCCAAGCGGGCCCTGGAGGTGGCCGCCGCGGGCGGGCACAACCTCCTGATGTCGGGGCCGCCGGGGTCGGGGAAGAGTATGCTGGCCCGGCGGCTGCCCTCCATCCTGCCGGATATGACCCTGGCCGAGAGCCTGGCCACCACGGAGATCTACTCGGTGCTGGGCATGACCACCGCCCAGGAGCCGCTGATCACCCGCCGCCCCTTCCGCAACCCTCACCACACCATCTCCGGCATGGGGATGGCCGGGGGCGGCAACCCGGTGCCCCGGCCGGGGGAGATCTCCCTGGCCCACAACGGGGTGCTCTTCCTGGACGAGCTGCCGGAGTTCCACAAGGACGTGATCGAGGTCCTGCGCCAGCCCCTGGAGGAGGGGCGGGTCCAGATCAGCCGGGCCGCCGGGACGGAGATGTTCCCCAGCCGGTTCATGCTGGTGTGCGCCATGAACCCCTGCAAGTGCGGGTGGTACGGCCACCCCTCCGGCCGGTGCCGGTGCAGCGAGCAGGCGGTGAAAAAGTACACCGAGAAGCTGTCCGGCCCCCTGCTGGACCGGATCGACATCTTCATCGAGGTCCCCGCCCTGGAGTTCGAGGAGCTGGGGCCGAGAGAACACAAAGAGGAATCTTCCGCCGAAATTCGACGGAGAGTCAACGCCGCCCGCCAGGTCCAGATCCGGCGCTTCGGCCCCGACGGCCCCGCCTGCAACGCCCAGATGGGGCCGGAGCAGATGGGGGAGTGCTGCGCGCTGGACGAGAGCTGCCAGGCCATCATGAAGGGGGCCTATGAGCGGCTGGGCCTTACCGCCCGGAGCTACGACCGGATCCTCCGGGTGGCCCGGACCATCGCCGACCTGGACGGGGCGGAGGCCATCGGGCCGGAGCATCTGTCCGAGGCGTTGCAGTACCGCCGGCCGGCCAGCTGGATGGCGGGTTGAGACGGCCGGAGCAAAGGAGACAGGGTATGAAGGAGATCATTTTGCTGAAGCTGGGGGAGCTGGTCCTGAAGGGCGGCAACCGCCGGAGCTTTGAGGAGAAGTTGATGCACAACGCCCGCAGACGGCTGCGGCCCTACGGGCGGTTTTTGGTCTACACCCGCCAGTCCACCACCTATGTGGAGCCCCAGGAGGAGGGGTGCGACATGGACGGGGCCTACGCCGCCATGGAGCGCCTGTTCGGCGTGGCGGGGATCGCCCGCAGCTACCCCTGCCGCAAGGACCTGGACGCCATCGTGGCCGGGGCGAGGGAGTATCTGGCCCCCCGGCTCCGGGCGGCGGGGTCCTTCAAGGTGGAGTCCAAGCGCTCGGACAAGTCCTTCCCCATGACCTCCATCCAGATCAGCCAGTATGTGGGCGGGGAGCTCCAGGACGCCTTCCCCCACCTGAAGGTGGACGTCCACCACCCGGAGCTGACGGTGTATGTGGAGGTCCGGGACTACGCCGCCTACGTCCACGCAGACCCCGCCCCCGGCGCGGGGGGCCTGCCCGTGGGGATGGGGGGCAGGGCGGTGTGTCTGCTGTCGGGGGGGATCGACTCCCCGGTGGCGGCGTGGATGATGACCAAGCGGGGCCTGGGGCTGGAGATGGTGCACTTCTTCTCCTACCCCTACACCTCCCAGGAGGCCAAGGAGAAGGTCTTTGACCTGACCCGCAGGCTGGTGCCCTGGTGCGGGCGGCTCACCGTCCACGTGGTCCCCTTCACCAAGATCCAGGAGGAGATGCGCCGGGTGGTGCCGGAGGAGTATTTCACCCTGGTGATGCGGCGTTTTATGATGCGCATTGCCCAGAAGGTGGCCCAGCGGACCGGCTGTGAGTGCCTGATCACCGGGGAGAGCCTGGGCCAGGTGGCCAGCCAGACCACCCAGGCCATGGCCTGCACCAACGCCGTGTGCGACCTGCCGGTGTTCCGCCCCCTCATCGGCATGGACAAGGAGGAGATCATCCGCGTGGCCCGGAAGATCGACACCTTCGAGACCTCCATCCTGCCCTATGAGGACTGCTGCACCGTCTTCACCCCCCGTCACCCCCGGACCCACCCCAAGCTGGAGGAGGTGGAGGAGGCGGAGAAGGACCTGGACGTGGAGGCCCTGGTGGCCGAGGCCGTAGACGGCATCGAGCGGGTCTACTTCAGCCCCGGGAAGGATTAGGCGGTGTACGGCTGCTGGACGTTTCAGGGCTAGACAGTGTACGACTGCTGATGCTTGCAGGACTAGGCGGTGTTCTATGCTGTACGTCGCAAGGATAGACGCTGTTCTCTGCTGGACGTTGCAGGACTAGACGGTGTACATCTGCTGTATCTCACAGGGGCGGGCGGGATTATAGCTTCCAGCAACAAGTCTGCTATGACCTGGCAGGGCTAGGCATGGCAGACTTGCTGTTTCTTGCAGAGCTAGGCGCGGTACTCTGCTGGACGTCTCAGGACTAGACGCTGTACGTCTGCTGTCTCTTGCAGGACTAGGCGCTGTTCTCAGCTGTTCCTGCCAGGGGTGGGTGGGGTTATGGCTTCCAGCAACGACTCTGCGATAACCTTGCAGGGATAGGCGGTGTACTCTGCTGAACTTCGCAAGACTAGGCGCTGTACTTTGCTGTCTCAAGCAGGGGCGGGCGGGCTTTCAGCTTCCAGCAACGACTCTGCGATAACCTTGCAGGGCTAGGCGGTGTTCTAGGCTGAACGTCACAGGACTAGGCGGTGTTCGCTGCTGGACGGTCGCAGGACTAGGCGCTGTACGTTTGCTGTATCTTGCAAGGATAGGCGGTGTCATCTGCTGTTCCAATCAGGGGTGGGTGGGATTATGGCTTCCAGCAACGACTCTGCGATAACCTTGCGGGGCTAGATGCTGTACATCTGCTGATGCTTTCAGGGATAAGCGACGTTCTCTGCTGAACTTTGCAGGGCTAGGCGTGGTACATCTGCTGTCTCTTGCAGGGATAGGCGCTGTTCTCTGCTGTCTCAAACAGGGGCGGGCGGGCTTTTGGCTTCCAGCGGATTGCGTTTTGTCGTTTTCGCCATTTTGTCCGGACCGGACAAGGGTCGCGCCTGCCCGGCGCGGGGGCCAAACCCATTTTCTTTTTCTTTGCGAAGAAAAAGAAAACGGTTTTGGATGCCAAAAGAAAAAGAATGGGGCTTAGAATCGTTCCCGATTGCCACTGTCGTTCGGCGGCCCGAAAGGCTTGCACTGGCACAGCAAGTTGCCGCCACTGGGCGGCATGACGGGAGTGCTGGGCGTAGGTGGTCCAATTTTAACACCCGCCGTGGCCGCCTCTGGCGTTTGGCTGGCGCACAGGTAGTGCGGAGCTAAAGGTGACAGCCCCTGAACGACGCACCCTCACCCGACCCTTCGGGCCACCCTCCCCCTGCCAGGGGAAAGCCAAAGGCCAGCAGGGGGCTTTCACGCGCTGCCAACCAAGTACCCAGAGGCGGCTGCGGCGGTGGTTAAAAGAGTAGGGGGGTGCGTCGCCGTCCTACATCGTGCCGCCGGAGGCGGCGGCCTGCTGGCGCAGTCCTGTTCTCCGGGCCGCCGACCTGTTAGCGTAGGCGAAAACGACTCTAACCCCTTCTTTTTCTTTTGGCATCCAAAACCGTTTTCTTTTTCTTCGCAAAGAAAAAGAAAATGGGTTTGGCCCCCGCGCCGGGGAGGCGCGACCTTTGCCCGGTTCGGGCAAAACGATTGAAACGACAAAAAGCAATTCGCTGAAAGCCATAATCCCACCCGCCCCTGCTAGATACAGCAGAGAACAGCGCCTAGCCCTGCAAGATACAGCAGATTTGTAGCGTCTAGCCACGCACCGCACAGCGATGTACACCGCCTAGCCCTGCAACGCCCAACAGACGTACGGCGTCTAGTCCTGTGACGCCCAGCAGAGAACACCGCCTAACCCTGCAAGGTTATCGCAGACCGGTTGCTGGAAGCCTGAAGCCCACCCGCCCCTGCTTGAGACAGCAGATGACAGCGTCTATCTTCGCAAGAGACAGCAGAGTACACCGCCTTGCTCTGCGAGCGCGCTGTACATTTGCCGGCGGGGGAGGTATAATAGGGTATCTGAGTGTGAGGGGGGCGGCGCGGATGGAGCTGCGCGCGGAGATCATTTCGGTAGGGACCGAGCTGCTGCTGGGGGAGATCGTGAACACCGACGCCCAGTTTTTGTGCCGGGAACTCTCCGCCCTGGGGATCAACGTCTTCTACCAGACGGTGGTGGGGGACAACCCGGGGCGGCTGGCGGCGGCGGTGGAGCTGGCCAGGGGCCGGTCGGACATCCTCATCACCACCGGCGGCCTGGGGCCCACCTGCGACGATTTGACCAAGCAGACGCTGGCCCGGTGCTTCGGGCTGGAGCTGGTCTTTGACCCGGAGAGCGCGGCGCGGATCCGGGACTACTTCGCCTGGCGCTTCCCCGCCGGGACCATGCCGGAGAACAACCTTCAGCAGGCCATGCTGCCCAGGGGCTGCCGGGTGCTCCCAAACGATTGGGGCACCGCGCCGGGGTGTATCTTCGAGGCGGAGGGCCGCCGGGTGATCATGCTCCCCGGCCCGCCCAGCGAGTGCCGTCCCATGTTCCGGGAACGGGTGGCCCCCTATCTGCGCGCCCTGTCCGGCCAGACCATCCGCTCCCGGTCCCTGCGGGTGTTCGGCCTGGGGGAGTCGGCGGTGGAGGAGCGGTTCCGGGACAGGATGAACGCCCTGACCAACCCCACCCTGGCCCCCTACGCCAAGGCCGGGGAGGTGGAGCTGCGCCTGACCGCCAGGGCGGAGAGCGCCGCGGCGGCGGACGCCCTGATGGACCCGGTCCAGGCGGAGATCCAGGCGGAGCTGGGGGACCTGGTGTACGGGGTGGACGCGGCCTCCCTGGAGGAGGTGGCCTTCGGGCTGCTGCGGGAGAGAGGGCTCACCTTCGGCTGCGCCGAGAGTTGCACCGGCGGCCTGGTGGCCAAGCGGTTCACCGACCTGCCGGGGGCCTCGGCGGTGTTCCGGGGGGGCGTGGTGACCTACTGCGACCAGGCCAAGGAGGCCCTGCTGGGGGTGCCCCGCGGGGTGCTGGAGGACCGGGGCGCGGTGAGCGCGGAGGTGGCGCGGGCCATGGCCCAGGGGGCCAGGCGGGTCCTGGGGTGCGACCTGGCTGCCGCCACCACCGGGGTGGCCGGGCCGGACCGGGACGACCGGGGCAACCCGGTGGGTCTGGTCTATGTGGCGCTGGCCACGCCGGAGGAGGTCTTCTGCCGGGAGGTCCGGCTGGGGCCGGGCCGGGACCGGGTGCGGACCGCCGCGGCCCACCACGCCTTCGACATGGTCCGCCGGGCCCTCCAGGGGCTGGCGGTGGAGTGAGGCGGAAGAAAGTTTTTCAGCCGGGCGGAAACCAAACAAAGGCTCTGGGGGTCCCATCCGTGGGACCCCCAGAGCCTTGTGGCGGCCGGAGAGGCGGTCGGGCCGAGAGGTTTTTCGACGGACGGACACGCCGCCCCCGGCGCGGGAGAGGCCGGGCGCTTGTTTTGGGCGGACAGCGCCGGGCCGGGGACCGGCCGGAGGGCGAAGGGTCAGGGCTTGTCCAGCTCCAGGAGGACGCCGTCCTCGTACTTCAGGGGGAGGACGGTGTTGCGGGTGCCCTTTTGAATGTCGTCCATCCGCAGGGCCTCGGTGACGGAGCAGACCAGGGTGTAGGCCACGCCGTGGCGCTTGGCCCGGCCGGTGCGGCCGATGCGGTGGACGTAGTACTCGTTCTCGTCGGGGACGTCGTAGTTGAAGACCACGTCCACATCGTCGATGTCCAGGCCGCGGGCGGCCACGTCGGTGGCCACCAGGACCCGGAGCCGGCCCTCCCGGAAGCGGCTGAGGACCTGCTCCCGCGCCCGCTGGGGAATGTCGCCGTGGATGGCGTCGGCCTGGACCCCGCGCAGGCGGAGCATGGAGGCCAGGCGGTCGGTCATGGTCTTGGTGTTGCAGAAGGCGATGGCCCGCTCGTACCCGCCGGCGTTGAGCAGCCGCTCGGTCAGCTCGGCCTTCTCCCCCCGCTCCACCTCTACCCGGTACTGCTGGATGTCCGGCTTGTTCTCCGCCACGGCCTGGACGGTGATCTCCACCGGGTCCCGCTGGTAGACCCAGGAGATGTCCAGCACCTCCCGGGAGATGGTGGCGGAGAACATCCCCAGGTTGCGCCGCTGGGGCATGGTGTCCAGGATGCGGGTCACGTCCCGGATGAAGCCCATGTCCAGCATCCGGTCCGCCTCGTCCAGCACCACCGTCTCCACCTTGTCCAGCCGGACGGTGCGCCGCTTCATGTGGTCCATCAGCCGGCCGGGGGTGGCCACCACGATCTGGGGGTTCTTTTTCAGGGTCTGGATCTGCTTTTCGATGGGGGCGCCGCCGTAGAGGCAGACGGTGCGGACCCCCTCCTTGAAGGCGCACAGGTCCCGCAGCTCCTCCTGGATCTGAAGGGCCAGCTCCCGGGTGGGGGCCAGGACAAGGCCGGTGACGTCGCCGCCCGCCGGGTCGGTGTGCTCCACCATGGGGATGCCGAAGGCGAAGGTCTTGCCCGTGCCGGTGGGGGCCTTGGCGATCACGTCCTTCCAGTCTATGAAGGGGGGGATGGCCCCCACCTGGATGGGGGTGGCGGTGACGTAGCCTTTCCTGTCGATGGCCTGAAGAATGGCCGGGGAGAGACCCATGTCCTTGTAGTCCTGTATCTCGTTGACGACCTCGCCGTTGACTTCCATATCCAACTTCCTTTTCCTTAAAAAATCACAGGAGACAGTGTACCACATCCGGACGGGAAATGCAAACCCCCGGAAAAAGGAGGCGGAGCCGGCGGGCCAGCGGAAATTTTCGTTGACAAGGGGGGAAACTTATGCTAAACTATCTCCGCCTGTAAATCGGGCTGCCCCAGCGTACCCTCCGCTGTGACCCGCGGCGCGCACCGGCCCCGGTCTCGGCCCTGGGCAAATTTTTTTTGAAAGGTGGAACTTTTCATGATCCGCAAAGACCAGAAGACCGAAGTGATCGACGCCAACCGCCTCCATCCCAACGACACCGGCTCGCCGGAGGTACAGATCGCCATCCTCACCGCCCGCATCGGCCAGCTCACCGAGCACCTGAAGGTCCATATCCACGACAACCACTCCCGCCGGGGCCTCTACAAGATGATCGGCCAGCGCCGCAAGCTGCTGGACTACCTGATGAAGAAGGACATCGAGCGCTACCGCGCCATCATCGCCAAGCTGGGCATCCGCAAGTAAAACCGAGAGCGTCAACCGCAAAGGGTGGTGTGGCAAGCCACACCACCCTTTGACAAATCAAGACCTCCCGCGCCTCCTTTGTTAGCAGTTGAACGTGGGCCGAAGCCATTCGACCTAGCTTCAAGTGCTAAGAGAGGGACCGGGGGGAACAACACAAAGGAGGAACCCCCATGGCAACCGTTATCACCCACAAGCAGTTCAACACCAAGACCTGGTCCATGGACCTGTGCGGCCGCAAGCTGACCATCGAGATGGGCCGGGTGGCGGAGCTGGCCAACGCCAGCGCCCTGGTCACCTATGGCGACACCACCGTGATGGTGGCGGTCACCGCCGCGCCCCGCCCCAGGGACGGGGTGGACTTCTTCCCCCTGAGCGTGGACTTTGAGGAGAAGCTCTACGCCGTGGGGCGGATCCCCGGCTCCTTCCTGCGCCGGGAAGGGCAGCCCAGCCTGCCCGCCGTGCTGGCCAGCCGGGTCATCGACCGGTCCATCCGGCCCCTGTTCCCCTACGACTTCCGCAACGACGTGGTGGTCACCTGCACGGTGATGAGCCTGGACCGGGACTGCTCCCCGGAGATGACCGCCATGTTCGGCGTGTCCGCCTGTCTGGCCGTCAGCGACATCCCCTGGGCCGGGCCCATCGGCTGCGTGGAGGCGGGGTATGTGGACGGGCAGATCGTCCTCAACCCCACCCAGGCCCAGCGCCACGCCTCCCAGTTGGACCTGACCGTGGCCGCCAGCCGGGAGAAGGTGATCATGATCGAGGCCGGGGCCAAGGAGCTGCCCGACGACATCATGTATGACGCCATCTGCCAGGCCCACGAGGAGGCCCGCCGCCAGATCGGCCTCATCGAGCAGATGGTGGCCGAGGTGGGCAAGGAGAAGATGACCTACGACCACGCCGCCTTCGACCAGGCCCTCTTTGACGACATCGTGGCCAACTTCATGGACGAGGCCAAGGCCGCCATGGACACCGACGACAAGAACGTCCGGGAGACCCGCTGGAACGCCATGATCGAGAAGTGGCACGACAAGTATCTGGACAGCCACCCGGACATGGACCAGTACCTGGAGGAGATCACCTACAAGTTCCAGAAGAAGATCGTCAAGGCCTGGCTGCTGGAGGGCCACCGGGTGGACGGCCGGGCCAAGAACGAGATCCGACCCCTGGCCGCCCAGGTGGGCGTGCTGCCCAGGGTCCACGGCTCCGGCCTCTTCACCCGCGGCCAGACCCAGGTGCTGTCCGTCTGCACCCTGAACACCCTCTCCGCCGCCCAGAAGATGGACACCATCTGGGAGGAGGAGGAGGTGCGCTATATGCACCACTACAACTTCCCCGCCTACTCCACCGGCGAGGCCCGGGCCAGCCGGTCCACCAACCGCCGGGAGAAGGGCCACGGCGCCCTGGCCCAGCGGGCGCTGGAGCCGGTCCTGCCCGACGTGGACGAGTTCCCCTACGCCATCCGGGTGGTCAGCGAGGTGCTCAGCTCCAACGGCTCCACCTCCCAGGGCTCCATCTGCGGCTCCACCCTGGCCCTGATGGACGCGGGCGTGCCCATCAAGGCCCCCGTGGCCGGCATCTCCTGCGGCCTCATCCAGGACGACAACGGCGGCTTCACCACCTTTATCGACATCCAGGGCGTGGAGGACTTCCACGGGGAGATGGACTTCAAGGTGGCCGGCACCAAGGCCGGCATCACCGCCATCCAGATGGACATCAAGAACGACGGCCTCTCCCACGCCATCATCAAAGAGGCCCTGGACATCACCCGGGACGCCCGCTTCGCCATCCTGGACGAGATCATGCTCCCCTGCATCGCCCAGCCGCGGCCGGAGGTCAGCCCCTACGCCCCCAAGATGCTCACCATGAAGATCGACCCGGAGAACATCCGGGACGTCATCGGCAAGGGCGGCAGCGTCATCCAGAAGATCACCGCCGAGTCCGGCGCCCAGATCGACATCGAGGAGGACGGCACCATCCACATCGCCTCCCCCGACGCCGCCAGCTGCGAAAAGGCCAAGAAGATGATCGACACCATCGTCTTCGTCCCCGAGGTGGGGCAGCTCTACTACGGCAAGGTGGTGTCCATCATGCCCTTCGGCGCCTTCGTGGAGCTGGCCCCCGGCAAGGACGGGCTGGTGCACATCTCCAAGCTGGCCAACCACCGGGTGGAGAAGGTGGAGGACGTGGTGAACATCGGCGATATGATCTGGGTCAAGTTCATGGAGATCGACGAGAAGGGCCGCTGGAACCTCTCCTACAAGGACGCTCTGCGGGAGCTGGAGCGCCGGGGGAGCAAGGCCCCGGAGGTCTGATTCACCTGACCGGAAAAAGTGACAGGTCGGGGCCTGGGAGGGGCCCCGACCTGTTTTTTTGGGAAAAGTTCGTCAAAAGACACAAAAACTCGGGGGGGGGGGTAACTAATTTTCTGTAAAAAAGCCATGGGGCTGGAAGGAAAAAACAGTGGAAAATCCGGCGGACGGGTGATATAATTTTGCCGTAACCGGAATCATGAGATTCGGAGGATGGTTATGTTCAGTCCGGAAAAAACTGGAAAAAGGGGAAAACGCACATGAAGAAGAAACTTTTTGCCATGCTGTTGGTGCTGTGCATGACGCTGTCCCTGGTGCCCACGGTGGCCCTGGCGGCGGAGAGCTACACCGACACGGCGGGCAACTGGGCCGAGAGCTCCATCCAGCGGTGGAGCGAGGCCGGAGTTGTCCACGGCCAAGGGGACGGGACCTTTAACCCCAGCGGCAACATGACCCGCGCCGAGGCGGCCCAGACCTTCACCAACCTGATGAAGCTGAGCGCCAAGGCGGACATCAGCGCCTTTGTGGACGTGCCGGCTGACGCTTGGTACGCCGATCCCATCGCCAAGTGTGTGGCGGCGGGGATCATGAAGGGCACCGGCGCCAACACCGCCGACCCCGCCGGGGAGCTGACCCGGGAGCAGATGTTCGTGATGGTGGGCCGCGCCCTGGGCGTGGAGCCCGTCGAGACCTGCGACAAGAGCTTCGCGGACGCGGGTGAGATGGCCTCCTGGGCGGCCGGGTACATCAACGCCCTGGTGAACCTGGGCGTGATCAACGGCGTGGACGACGCGCACATCGCCCCGGCCAGCGACATCGACCGGGCCAGCGTGATGGCGGTGATGGACCGGATGATCGGGACCTACGCCAACACCGACGGCACCTGGGAGGTGGCTGAGGACGGCGTGACCCTGGTGGTGGCGGAGGACGTGACCCTGACCGGCAAGGCCGGGGATCTGCCCATCGTCCTGGCCGGGGACAGCGCCAAGGTGGACATGAGCAAGGTGACCGGCGCGGCCAACGTGGTGGTGGAGACCGACAAGGTGGACATCACCGGCGCGCCTGTTGGGACGGACATCAAGTCCGACCCCGCGGCTGACGTGACCGCCAACGGCAAGGACGTGAACACCGAGGACTACGAGGTGCCCGGCGCTACTACTTCCACTGGTAGCAGCAGCAGCAGCGGCGGCAGCCGCCCCTCCAGCTCCAAGGCCAAGGTCTATGTGGACCTGAAGCTGGAGCACCTGGTGGCCGACGTTGAGAGCGGCAGCAAGGTCAACAAGGACGAGGCTCTGACCGTCACCCTGAGCGTGCCTGAGGAGGACGCGGAGGGCTACGAGCTGCCCGACACCGTCACCGTGACGGTGGACGGCAAGGCGGTGGAGGGCGTGTACGACGCCAAGACCGGCAAGATCTCCCTCACCGCCGCCCAGGTCACCGGCGACATCGTCATCACCGCCACTGCCAAGGCCAAGGAGGTCACCCCTCCGGAGCCTGTCGCGGCGGACGTGGTGGCCGCGCCCCTGAGCGCTGACGCCAAGGCCGAGGGCTACACCGTCACCGGCACCGTCGCCGAGGACGGCACTGTGAACGTGACCATCAAGGCCACCAGCCTGACCGAGCACAAGAACGGCGCGGACACCCTGGGTTACTGGGTGGGCTTCGGTATGCCCGTGGAGGGCGACGCCTCCGCCTACACCTACAAGGTGGCCGAGGGTACCGGCGAGGCCGTCGAGGTGGCCGGGCCCAAGACCCGGACCATCACCGAGGGCGAGAAGACCTACGCCACCATCTACCTCACCGCCGACGTGACCAGCTACACCGTCACCCAGACCAAGGGTGAGGAGACCGTTACCTACAAGGTGACCATCGACGTGACCACGAAGGTGCCCGCCGAGACCGAGCCGGAGCCCGCGCAGATCTCCGTGGTGGCGGCCCCGCTGGCCAGTGAGGACGTGGCCACGGGCTACGCCGTCACCGGCACCGGCGCTGAGGGCGGCACCGTGAACGTGACCATCACTGCCACCAGCCTGACCGAGCACGCCAACGGCAACGGCGACAAGGGCTACTGGGTGGGCTTCGGTATGCCGGTGGACGGCACCAGCGCCTACACCTACATGGCGGCTGAGGGCACCGCCCAGGCCACCGCGGTGACCATCCCCGCGGACCGGATCATCACTGTGGAGGGCAAGACCTACGCCACCATCTATGTGACCGCCGACAAGGCCGGCGAGCAGAAGGACGCCTACACCGTCACCCAGACCAAGGGCGACGTGACCACCACCTACAAGGTGACCATCAACGTCACCACCCTGGTGCCCGCCGAGCCGGAGCCCGCGCAGATCTCTGTGGTGGCGGCTCCGCTGGCCAGTGAGGACGTGGCCACGGGCTACGCCGTCACCGGCACCGGCGTTGAGGGCGGCACCGTGAACGTGACCATCACCGCCGACAGCCTGACCAAGCACGCCAACGGCGCGGGCACGGAGGGCTACTGGGTGGGCTTCGGTATGCCGGTGGACGGCACCAGCACCTACACCTACATGGCGGCTGAGGGCACCGGCACGGCCGCCGCGGTGACCATCCCCGCGGACCGGACCATCACTGTGGAGGGCAAGACCTACGCCACCATCTATGTGACCGCCGACAAGGCCGGCGAGCAGAAGGACGCCTACACCGTCACCCAGACCAAGGGCGAGGTGACCACCACCTACAAGGTGACCACCAACGTCAAGACCCTGGTGGATCCCGCCGAGGAGCCGGAGGAGACCATCCAGGTGACCTGCTACTCCACCCTGGGCGAGTTCACGGAGCCGGCCAGCGGGGTCACCACTCCCGAAACCTGCTACGGCGATAAGAATGACGAC
>CANRBW010000026.1 GCA_947628975.1 uncultured Oscillospiraceae bacterium
TGGTCCAATTTTAACACCCGCCGCGGCCGCCTCTGGGTGCTTGGTTGGCAGCGCGTAAAAGACCCGACGAGGGCCCGCGCCGTTCAGCGGCTGCGCCTTCAGGTCCCGCAACCACCTAACCACCTCCCAGCCAAACGCCAGAGGCGGCCGCGGCGGATGTTATAAAAGTAGAGCGTTCGTCACCGTCCCACATTGTGCCGCCGGAGGCGGCATCCTGCTGGCGCAGTCCTGTCCTCCGGGCCGCCGAGCTGTTAGTGTAGGCGGGAACGAGTCCAGCCCCACTCTTTTCTCTTTGGAGCCCAGGACCGTTTCTCTTTTCTCCGCAGAGAAAAGAGAAATGGTCTTGGCCCCGCCGGAGGCGACCGCCCTCCTGCCCGTGGCAGGATGAGCGCCCGTGCCGTCAGAAGCTGAACCCTCGCCTATCTCTGAAAGGTACAGCAGAGAACAGCGCCTATCCTTGCAAGATACAGCAGATGTACAGCATCTAGTCCTGTGACGCACAGCAGAGAACACCGTCTAATCCTGCAAGGTTATCGCAGACCGGTTGCCGGAAGCTAAAAGCCCACCCGCCCCTGTTTGAGACAGCAGATGACACCGCCTAACCTTGCGACATACAGCAGACGTACACCGCCTAGCCTCGCTACGCACAGCGATGTACAGCGCTAGCTCTGCCAGAGACAGCAGATGACGCTGCCTATCCTTGCAAGATACAGCAGAGTACACCGCCTAGTTCTGTGACGCACAGCGATGTACAACGCCTTGCCTTGTAAAGTCCAGCATAGAACACCGCCTATCCTTGCGACGTACAGCAGATGACAGCGTCTAGTCCTGTGACGCACAGCGATGTACACCGCCTAGCTCTGCCAGAGACAGCAGCCGTGCGCCGCTCTCCCTCCCCGCCCAAAGAAAGCCCCCGGCCGGAAGGCCGGGGGCTTTGGTTGGTTGGTCGGTCAGTCGGTCAGTCGGTCGCTCGCGCTCGGTGTTGCCTCGCGCCGGATCACTTCAGCAGGCTCACGAAGCGGTCCAGCATCGCGGCGGCCTCGGCGCGGGTGGCGGCGGCGGTGGTGTCCAGCTCGCCGTTGCCGCGGCCGTTGATGATCCCCTCGGCCACGCACCAAGCCACGCCGTCCACGGCCCAGCCCTGGACGTTCACGCCGTCGGTGAAGGCGGTCAGGTCGGACTTCGCGGTCACGTCCAGACCGATCAGGCGGGCGAAGCGGTAGATCATGGCGGCCAGCTGCTCACGGGTGATGGAGCCGTCGGGCTGGAAGGTGCCGTTCTCGAAGCCGGTCACCACGCCCACCGTGCTGGCCCACGCCACAGCGTCGGTGTACCAGGCGTTGTCGGCCACGTCGGTGAAGTTCTGGTCGATGCCCTCCTGCCCGTTGGAGAACCGGAACAGGATGGTGGCCACGGCGCCGCGGGTGACGGGGGAGGTCATATCGAAGATGTGGTTGACGCTGTCCACGCCCTCCACCAGGTTCAGCGCGGCCATCTCGTTGATAGCCTTCTCAGCCCAGTGGCCCTCGGGCACGTCCACGAACTTCTCGTCGGGCTCGCCCAGGTTGGCGGGGATGCTCACCTCGGCCAGGACGTTGTTGTCCTTGTCCACGGTCTTGATGGTCACGTCGCCGTCGGCGGTGGTCTCGGTGGTGGTGGTCAGGCCGTCGGGCCGGGTGGTCACCACGGTGGTGTTGCCCTTGCTGTCCTCGGTGGTGGTGACGGTGGAGCCGTCAGTCTGGGTCTCGGTGGTGGTAGTGCTGGGATTGCTGGTGGTGTTGCCGCCGGACACCGTGGAGCCGGGCCGGTAGCCGCCGCTGGAGGAGCCGGAGGTCTTGTAGCCGTTGTCCACGTTCTCCTCGAACGTCGCCAGGGCCTTGGCCAGATCCATGATGGCGTCGAGGAGCTCATCGTCGGTCACGTCGGCCTTGTTCAGCACGTCCTCGGCGGCCTTGATGGCGTTGCTCAGCGCGTCCCGCGCTTCCTTCTTGGCCCACAGCTTATCCTGGGCCACGTCATTGCCGTCCGTGCTCTCCACCACGTCGTCCAGATACTTCTTGGCCTCCGCGATGTCGTTCTTCAGGCACTCGGCGGGATCCGCGGTGCCCTCCTGGATGTTCTCGGAGAAGGTCTTGATGGCCTCGGCCAGGGCCTGCTCGGCCTGGGTCACCGCGTCCTGGGTGGCGTTGGGATCTTCCGCTACCTCCTTGGCGGCGGCGATGGCCGCCTCAAAGTCGGTGGCGACCTTCTCGCTGACGAACTGCGTGCCCATGGGCACCTCGCTGGCGTCGTCAGCCTCCCACTCCACGCTCTCGTTCAGCGCGTTCGCTTCCTCCAGCTTCTGGTTCAGCGCCGACTTGTCCACGCCGGGGGTGCTGGTGGCCTCGAAGGTGGCGGTGACGGTCACGCCGGCGGCGGGCATGGTGAAGGTGTTGTTCGTGCCGATGGTCACGGCGGTGGTGGTGCCGGTCTGCACCGCGGCCAGGCTCTTCAGCTGGTAGCCGGTGGCGGGGGTGGCCACCACGGTGACCACGTCGTCAGCCTTGGCGCTGGTGGCGGCGGCGCCGCCCACGGTGAAGGTCACGGTGCCGCTGTTCTCCGGGGTCACCGCGCCGACCAGGGCGTAGGTGGTCTCCGGCGCAGCAGAGTTCTTGGTGTACTTACCCACAACGGTGATGTCCTCGTTCACCACGGTCGCGGTGGTGAACTCGGCCTCGCCCAGATACCACTTGTCAAAGGTGTAACCCTCCGCAGCGGGGGCCGGAGGCAGCTCGGTCACGGTGCTGCCCGCGTCGATCTTCACCGCCTCAGGAGCGGCGGGCGGATTGGCGGGGGCGTCGGCGCCGAAGTCCAGCTGGTAGGTCACGGTGACCTTCTCCACCACCGGCGTCTGGTCAGAGGCGAAGGTGTAGCTGATCAGGCCGATCTTGGAGCCGCTCAGATAGAACCAGTAGGTGTGGCCGACCTTGGCGTCGATCTCGATGGTGATGGCTTCCTTCTTGCTGGTCGTGCCGGTGCCTTCCAGGGTAGTCTTGGTCTCGCCGTTCACGTCCATGATGAAGATGGGCTTACTGCCGCTCAACGTGGCGTATTTCACAGTCAGCTTGCCGTCGATCTTGGGCACGAACTTGTAGTAGGAGCCGACCCCCGGCAGGTCCGTGGCGCTGACAGCCTTATTATCGCTGGTCTTGGGGTCCTGGGTGCCCTGAAGGTATTTGCCCTCTTCAAAGTCCGTGTCAGGGAGATACTTGTATTCATTGTAGTTTTCATCGGTCTTAGCGGGGTTCCGGCCGCCGCCCCACAGTTCGATGACGCCCGCGACCGTGTGGATCAGGACCTCAGCCGTATCCTCCTGCTTTATGCTCTCCTCGGTGGCGTGATCCGCCGCAGCCCAGGTCGCCAGCACTTTCGTCTCCGGCTCGGTGGTGCCGCCGGAACCGTAATCGTCGTTCTCGTCGCCGTAGCAGGTGGCGCCCTTGGGATCCCGGTACACGGCGTAGAACTTAATGTCGTCTTCGCCGGTGGGCCTGAACGTGGACAGGTCCGGGGTGTACGCGCCGTTTGCGTACTTATAGGTGATGGTCGCCTCGGTCACTTCCACGGGGTTGTCCGTCCAACCCAGGAAGGTCCAGCCATCCCGCGGGGTGACCTTGGGAATGGCGGTGCCCAGGGCCTGGCCGTCCTCCACGAGGGCCTTGACCCAGGGGAACGAGGTGGCGCCGGCTTCATTGTTGCCGCCGAAGCAGGTGTCGCCGAAGTTTTCGGTGTTCTCCGCCTTGGAGATGCTGCCCCAGGTGGCGTAGAAGATCACGGTGTGAGTGGTCGGGGCGGGCCGGGCGGGATCCACGCGCTTGGTGACGTTGATGGTCACGTTGTAGGTGGTGGTCGTGGCGCCCTTGGTCTGCTTGACGGTGTAGGCGTTCGCGTCCGCGCCGTCCTTGTTGGCGGTCAGGTAGATGGTGGCGTAGGTCTTGCCGGCCGCGTCGGTGATGGTCCGGGTCTTGGGGCCGGCCACCTCGGTGGCCGCGTTGGTGCCCTCGACCACCGTGTAGGTGTAGTCGCTGGCGTTGCCGTCGATGGGCATACCGAAGCCCACCCAGTAGTCCTCGGTGTCCGCGCCGCCCTTGTGCTTGGTCAGGCTGGTGGCGGAGATGGTCACGGCCACGGTGCCGCCCTCAATGCCTTCGCCGGTGACGGTGTAGCCCTGGTCGTCGGCGCCCTCGCCCAAGGGGGCCGCAACCACGGAGATCTTCTTCCCGGCGTTGACGGTGACGGTGATCGCCTCCTCAGAGGCGAACTTGCCCGCGGCGATGGTCAGCGTGCCGCTGGCCTTGGTCCAGGTGTAATCGCCCGCGGCCATGGCGTTGCCGTTCTTCTTCACCTCGATGGTGTCGGGCAGCTCCGCGCCGTCGGCGGCGGCCACGACCACGGTCAGAGCGTCCGCCGGGGAGACCTTCGTCGCGGCGGTGTAGGCCGCGCCGTTGACAGTGGTCCTGGAGGCGTCCAGGTTGGCGCCGTCCACCGTCACCGTGGCGGCCTTGACGGGATCCTGGCGCTTCACATTCAGCTGGATGATGGCCTTGGCCGTCGCGGCGTCGTCATTCTCATAGAAGAGGTAATTGACGTGATTCCACTCCTTGGTGTCCAGGACCGTCAGAGTGTCGCCATCGACCTTGGCGAAGCCGAACCAGTCGCCCAGGATCTTCTTCTCGCCCTTGTCCCAGACGTTGAACTCGTCGGTGTTGTCCAGGGCGTGCTTGGCGCCGATCTCGCCGCCATTGATCTGCTGGGCAACCTTATAGGTGGCGGTGTCCACGGTGTCGGGAATTTCAAAGGTGAAGCAGAAGTAGAGGTAATCTCCGTCGGAGGCGGTGTGCTTCAGGGCTTCCAACTGGCCCTTGGTGGCGGGGTCAGCCCAGGCGGCCAGCAACTTGGCCTCGTCCACGGTGTACTCCACGATGCTGCTGTGGGTCTCGACCTCAGCGGTGATACCCATCTTGGCCAGATCAGCGGTGTGGATCTCCAGACCGGTGGGGGCCTGAGGAGCCACAGCGCCCTGCGCCAGCTGCTTGATCGTCTTCGACACCGACTTCTCAGCCAGCGCGTTGTAGTTGCCGTCACCGGCCCAGACCACGGAGATGGTATGGGTCTTCTCCGCGCCGTCATCATTCGCCTTAACGGTATAGGTGCCGGTGTAATCGCCGTCTTCTTCCTGGTTCAGCTCGACCTTGATCTCGCCATCCGGGTCACAGGTCAGGCTGGGATTTACTTCGCCGGGGACCCCGTGGATGGTGAACTTCACATCGCCGCCCGTAGACGCGACCTGGTCGGGGACGATGGACAGGGTGATCGTAGGCGCCGCAGCCTTGTTGATGGTGATGGTGGCGCTGCCGGTGTAATCAGTGTAGCCGGGAGCGGTGACCTTGTAGTACACCTTCTTGGGGGAATCCGCGACGTTGGTGATGGTCGGGCTGGTCTCCGCCGTGCAAGCTTCCGCAGAGTCGCCGTAGGTCACCTTGGCGCCGGCGATGCTCAAATCCACCGTCACCGTGATGCCGTGAGCCTGGCCGTCATAGGCCACCGCCTCGGTGCCCGTCACGGTCACCTTCTCCACCTCAATGGTCTTGCCGACCACGGCCTGGGTCTGGGCCTCGTCGGTCTCGCCCGTATAGTCGCTGTCGCTCTTGGCGGCGGCCTTGACCTTGATGACCTTGCCGATGTCAGCGGCCTTGACGGTGTAGGTGTTGGTCGTGTTGCCCGCCACCTGGGTCTCGCCCACGGTCCAGGTGAAGTCCACGGCGTTGCTGGACACCTTGTCAGAAACCTCGGCGGTCAGCACGTCGCCCACCACGGGCGCGGTCTCACCCAGAGCCTCGGCGCCCTTCTTGATGGTGACCGTCTTGCCGTTCAGGCTGGTCTTGGCAGCGGCCTCCTCCTCGGTGACAACAACTTTGAAGATATAGGGGTTGCCTTCCTTGCCGCCCACCAGATAGGTGCCAGGGTCGGTCAGGTCAAGCGCACTATAATAAGGTTCGTTCGCCGTCGTCGTCGCCTCTTCACTGGCGGCCTTTTCCGTGCCGGAATCGTCCACGATCGCCACGTTGTTCTTGTTGCTTCCGTTGGCGACCCACCAGACCTTCACTTTGGCAGCCGCCTCGGTGGTGAACTGGATGCCGGGGCCAGTCTGGGTGACGCTGGCGCCGGTGGAAAAGCGCGGGACCGCGGTGGAATCGATCTTGTAGTTCACGCCCTCGTCCTTGCCGGTCCAATCTTTGTTGGAGGAGGTGCTGTAAGTAGTAGCAGAAGTGGTCACAAGGGTAAAGTAGTTGTCTCCCTGGTAGGGGACAGACTTCGCTCCGGGATTCACCGGATGAAGGGTCTTGGACTCAAAGTTGTGCTCCTTCCCCTCCACGGCAGATCCTTCGCCGTCCACATAGACAGTGACCGTCTGATACCCCTCCACCGCCTTGATGGCTTCGGCGTTGGCCAGTTCGCTGGTGCTCATGGCCGCCACGATGGTGGCGGTGCCGGTGCCGGTGCCGGGAGTGACGGTGATGGTCTTTTCCTGCGCCTTGACACTGACCAGATCCGCCCCCGTATCGGCGGCGGCGTAGAGGGTGGCGCCCTCGTATCCCTCCACAGTGGCGGCAAACTCAGCCGTTTTGGTCACATTGTCCAGCACAGCCGCCTCCGGGGCGACGGTCAGCTCATCGGTCTTGGGCTTCTCCACGCCCAGCTTGATCTGGATCGCGTAGAGGTTACTGGCACCGCCCCCCTCAAAGCCCAAAAGATACGTGCCCCCCTCAGGAACATAGAGGGCGTCTACCGCCAGTTGGCCGTCTCCAGGCGCTACGCCCTTATCGATCTCCTTAGTGGCGTTTTCGTCCTTGATGGCGGCGTAGCAATTAGCTTTATTATAGTATGTCCAGACCTTGATCTCCGCCTTGTCTCCCACGGTAAACTTAATATGACTTTGGCTCTTATCCATGGTGCCGCCAAACTTGAGGCGGTGATCGATCTTGCCGGGGGCATCATCACCGTAATCAGCCCCCGCCGTAAAATTCTTTGAACTCTTATCGACACCGTTCTGACCCTTCTTAATCACGATGTCCACATTTAAATCATCGGTGGCGAGCGCGCCCTTTGTCATAGGAATTTGTTCCCACGTTTCAGGGTTATTACTATCAGGATTTGTATATTTATCGCCATTATTATCGAAACCCGAAGGCTTGTTCGTTTTCAACCATTGATGTATCTCGTCCGCATTTAATGTGTAGGTGCCCGCGGTGGGCCCCGCCGCAGCCGCTGGCACCACCAACAAACCGGCGACCAGGGCGACCGCCAGCAGCAGGGAAAGTGTCCGCGACCAATTCTTCTTCTTCATCGCTTTACCCTCCTAAAGAAATTGTGTGTTTTGCCCATTCCGGGCAGGATTTATGCAAATAGTTTAGCCCTTTTCACCGAAATGTCAAGACTCCATCGGGGTTTCCCCGGAGGGGAAACCCCGAAACCCCTTGCGCCGCAAGGGGTTTCGCCGAAAAAAATTTTTTTGCGCCACACTCGTAGATTTTCCCGTTGCGCCACGTTTTCCAAAAATCCGTGGCGCATTTCGCGCCAGGGGCGGGTGGGATTTTGGCTTCCAGCGGATTGCTTTTTGTCGTTTCAATCGTTTTGCCCACCCTGGGCAAAGGTCGCGCCTGCCCGGCGCGGGGGCCAAACCCATTTTCTTTTTCTTTGCGAAGAAAAAGAAAACGGTTTTGGATGCCAAAAGAAAAAGAATGGGGCTTGGAATCGTTCCCGATTGCCACTGTCGCTCGGCGGTCCGGAGGACAGGACTGGCACAGCAAGCCGCCGCCCCCGGCGGCACGACGTAGGACGGTAACGCACGCACTACTCTTTTAACAATCGCCGCGGCCGCCTCTTGAGGGCTTGGCTGGCAGCGCGTGAAAACCCGGCGAGGGCCCGCGCCGTTCTGCGGCGGGCGCCCTTGCTCTTGGGGGCGGGTTGTGGTACACTGGTGGAAAGGGGGCGGGAGCTGTGGCGTATCGGGCGGAGGCGTTTGACGTGGCGGTGGTGGGCGCGGGCCACGCGGGGATCGAGGCGGCGCTGGCCGCGGCGCGGATGGGCCTTTCCACCGCCTGTTTCTGCATGAATCTGGACAGCGTGGGCAACCTGCCCTGCAACCCCGCCATCGGCGGCACCGGCAAGGGCCAGCTGGTGGCGGAGATCGACGCCCTGGGGGGCGAGATGGGCCGGGCCGCGGACGCGGCGTGCATCCAGTATCGCCTGTTGGGCCGGGGGAAGGGGCCGGCGGTGTGGTCCCTCCGGGCCCAGGCCGACCGGATGGACTACCGCCGGTATATGCGCAGGACGCTGGAAAACCAGCCGGGCCTGGCCCTGATCCAGGCGGAGGTGGTGGACCTCCGGCTGGACGGGGCCGGGGCGGTGGCCGGGGTGGTGACGGATACGGGGGCGGTGTTCCCCTGCGGGGCCTGCGTGCTGGCCACGGGGACCTATCTGGGCGGGCGGACCATCACGGGGGAGACGGTGCGCAGCTCCGGGCCGGACGGGCTTCAGGCCGCCGGGCCGCTGGCCGAGCGCCTGGCCGCGCTGGGGCTGCGGATGCGGCGGTTCAAGACCGGCACCCCCCCGCGGGTGGACGCCCGGAGCGTGGACCTGTCCAAACTGGAGCGCCAGGACGGGGACGAGGACGCGGTGAGCTTCTCCTTCGGCGCGCCACCGCCCCGGAACCGGGCGGTCTGCTGGCTGACCTATACCACCCCGGCCACCCACGAGGTGATCCGGGCGAACCTGGCCCGCTCTCCGCTGTTCTCCGGGGTGATCCGGGGGGTGGGGCCCCGGTACTGCCCCTCCATCGAGGATAAGGTGGTCCGCTTCGCGGACCGGACGCGGCACCCGCTGTTCCTGGAGCCCATGGGGCTGGACAGCGGGGAGATGTACGTCCAGGGGCTGTCCTCCTCCCTGCCGGAGGAGGTCCAGGCGGAGATGCTGCGGACCATCCCCGGCCTGGAACACGCCCGGATGACCCGGCGGGCCTACGCCATCGAGTATGACTGCCTGGACCCCACGGAGCTGGACCCCACCCTGGCGTGCAAAAAGGTCCCCGGCCTCTACGGCGCGGGGCAGTTCAACGGCTCGTCGGGCTATGAGGAGGCGGCGGCCCAGGGGCTGATGGCGGGGGTGAACGCGGCGTTGAAGCTCCAGGGCCGCCCGCCCCTGGTGCTGGAGCGGTGGGACGGCTATATCGGCGTGCTCATCGACGACCTGGTCACCCGCGGGACGGAGGAGCCCTATCGGATGATGACCTCCCGGACGGAGTACCGCCTGCGGTGCCGCCAGGACAACGCCCACCGCCGCCTCTCCGCCATCGGCCACGCCCTGGGGCTGGTGAGCGGGGAGCGGCTGGCGGCGGTGGAGGCCACGGCCGCCGCGGTGGACGCGGAGGTGGCCCGTCTGGAGCGGACCGGCGCCCCCGGCGGGGAGCGGCTGGCCCAGCTTCTGCGCCACCCGGAGCACAGTTACGCCTCCCTGGCCCCCCTGGACCCCCAGCGGCCCGCGCTGGAGCCGGAGGTGGTCCGGCAGGTGGAGATCCAGGTGAAGTACGCCGGGTACATCGCCCGGCAGGAGCGGCAGATCGCCGAGCTGCGCCGCATGGAGCGCCGCGTCCTGCCCCAGGGGCTGGATTACAGCCGCATCGAGGGCCTCCGGCTGGAGGCCCGGCAGAAACTGGCCGCCATCCGGCCGGCCAACCTGGGCCAGGCGGGGCGGGTGTCCGGCGTCTCCCCCGCCGATCTGACCGCGCTGATGTTCTATCTGGAAAAGCATGGCCGGGACCCGGCCGGGGAGGCGGAGCATGGAGCGGGATAAGGTGGTCCTGGGCCTCTCCGGCGGGGTGGACTCCGCCGTGGCGGGGCGGCTGCTGCTGGAGGCGGGGCACAGGGTGGAGGCGGTCTATCTGGACAACGGCGTGGGCGACGCCGCCCCCGCCCGTCAGGCCGCCGCCCAGCTGGGGGTGCCCTTCCACGTGGCGGACATTCGCCCGGCGCTGGAGCGGGAGGTCTGCGGCCCCTTCGCCGGGGCCTATCGGGCCGGGCTGACCCCCAACCCCTGCGCCCTGTGCAACCCCAGGGTCAAGTTTCCCGCCCTGCTGGCCTGGGCGGACCGCCTGGGCGCCCGGTGGGTGGCCACGGGGCACTACGCCCGCGCGGAGGCGGGGCGGCTGCTCCGGGGCGGGGCGGGGAATGACCAGTCCTACCTGCTGGCCCGGCTCACCCGGCCGCAGCTGGCCCGGTGCCTCTTCCCCCTGGGGGGGTACGAAAAGGCCCAGGTCCGGGCCCTGGCCGCCGGGTATGGCCTCTCCGCCGCCCAGCGGCCGGACAGCATGGAGATCTGCTTCATCCCCGACAACGACTACCCCCGCTGGCTGGAGGCCCGGGGCATGGCCGCCCCGCCGGGGGACTTCGTGGACCGGGAGGGGCGGGTCCTGGGCCGCCACGGGGGGATCCACCGCTACACCCTGGGCCAGGGCAGCGGGCTGGGCCTGTCCGGGCCGCGCAAATACTACGTCTCCGCCATCCGGCCGGAGACCGGGCAGGTGGTGCTCTCCGACGGGTCCGACCTGACCGTCCGCCAGGTGCGGGTCGGCGGGCTGAACTGGCTGGTGGAGACCGTCCCGGCCCAGGCCGCCGCCCGCTTCCGCCACTCCCGGACCGACACCCCCGTCACCCTGGTTCCCCAGGGGGAGGGGGAGCTGCTGGTCCTGGCCCCGGAGGGGGTCCGAGCCCCCACCCCCGGCCAGCTGGCCGTCTTCTACCAGGGGGACCTGGTCCTGGGCAGCGGGTGGATAAAAAGGGCTTGACAAGACCGGCAAAAGGCTGTATAATACCACCGTTGTCGCGGGTGTAGCTCATCTGGTAGAGCGCCACCTTGCCAAGGTGGAGGTAGCGAGTTCGAGCCTCGTCACCCGCTCCAAAAGGACAGGGGACCAGCGTAGCTGGTCCCCTGTCCTTTTCAGTCCAGACGCTTCGTTTTGAATGGAGGCTTTTGAGTGTCATGGGTAGAAAGAGAACAGCGGTATTGGGTTTGCTTCTGGCGGTGGGGTGCGCGGCGGCGACGCTCCAGCCCGCCCTGGCCGCCGGTCCGGCGCGGATGCCCGGCGTGACGGCGGAGATGTCCGACCCCGCCTTCTGGGCGGCCCGCCAGGACGACCCGGACGGGGTGATCCTGACGGCGGAGGAGATCGCCGCCTATAACGCCGACACCGCCGCCCAGGAGGGCACCATGGTCACCGACCTGCGAACCGCCGCGGCCACCTTTGACGGCCTGGCCCGGCGGGAGGCGGTGCTCTCCTCCGCCGCCGAGGACGCCCGCTACTACTCCGGCCGGATCTACGACCCCGCCACCGGGGAAAAGGCGGAGTGGCCCTTCTTCCAGGCCATGATCGACAACTGCGCCGACCCCCGCGCCGCCGGGACCATGCCGGTGCGCTACGCCGTAGCGGTGGAGCGGACCGCCCTGCGGGTCTTCCCCTCGGACCAGCCCATGATGGACGACCCCCAGGACCCGGACTTTGACTATCAGGCCCTCAGCGCGGTGAACGTGAACGACCCCCTCCTCCTCTACCTCACCTCCGCCGACGGGAAATACTACATGGCCCGCAGCCGGGACTGCTCCGGCTGGATCTCCGCCCAGGACGTGGCGGTCTGCGCCGACAGGGCGGAGTGGCTGGCCGCCTGGGACCTGCCCGCGGAGAAACTGCTGGTGGTCTACGGCAGCAAGGCGTACACCGACTTCTCCAACGCCCGCCCCCAGACCGCCCGGCGGATGCTCACCCAGGGCACCGCCCTGGAACTGGCCGGCGACCTGGGGGCGGACGCGCTGGTGGGCGGCCGCGCCCTCTACCACAACTACGCGGTGTGGCTCCCGGTCCGCCGGGGGGACGGCGGCTACGAAAAACAGCTGGCCCTCCTGCCGGAGACCGCCCCGGTCCACGTGGGCTATCTGCCCCTCACCCCGGCCAACCTGGCCAAGGTGGCCCTGGCCACCCTGGGGGACGTCTACGGCTGGGGCGGGATGCTGGCCTCGGAGGACTGCTCGGGCATGGTCCGCACCATCTACTCCTGCTTCGGCCTGCACATCGGCCGCAACGGCAACTGGCAGTGGCCCATGAACATGGAGAAGGTGGATATGACCCATATGTCCATGGAGGAGAAGCGGGCCATCCTGGACCGGCTCCCCCTGGGGGCCGCCCTGTGCTTCCCCGGCCACGAGATGTTCTACCTGGGCAAGGTGGAGGGGCAATACTATGTGGTCAGCTCGGTGGGCAGCATCATGAGTCCCGACACCGGCAAGCTCCTCTCCACCCGGGAGGTGATGCTCAGCACCCTGGAGGTAAAGCGGGCCAGCGGCCTGACCTGGCTGGGGGCGCTGAACCAGGCCTTCGTGCCCTGCTACGCCAAGCTGGAGGGGAAGGACTACGGCTTCCCCGCCCTCCAGTGGTATCACGACGGCGTGGCCTACTGCCTGGACCGGGAGCTGATGCCCGCTCTGGACCTGGACGGGACCTTCGGGATCGGCCAGGCGGTGACCCGCGGGGAACTGGCCCGGACCATGTGGACCCTGGCCGGTCAGCCGGAGGCCGCCGGGGACGCTGACTTCGCCGACCTGGGGGAGGAGGAGCAGACCCGGACCGCCGTCGCCTGGGCCGCCTCCACCGGGGTGATGGTGGGCACCGGCCCCGCCGCCTTCTCCCCCGAAGGGGTCCTCACCCGCCAGCAGGCGGTCACCGTCCTGTGCCGCTTCGCCCAGACCCAGGGGCTGGACACCACCTCCGCCCAGGCCGACCTGAGCGGATACGCCGACTACGCCGACGTGGGGGACTACGCCCGCGCCGCCCTGCCCTGGGCCTGCGGCGTGGGGCTGGTGGTGGGGGCGGAGGGCCGCCTCCTCCCCGACCAGCCCGTCACCAGGGAGCAGCTGGCCACCATCCTCCACCGCTACGCCCTCTGGTCCGCCCCCGCCGCCCCCGCGGAGGCGTGAGCCCAACAAACGGAAAACCGGGAGCGGCCAGAGGCCGCTCCCGGTTTTTTAGACGGTCAAGAAGGGGCGACGCCCCTTCTTTGACACGCTTTTAGCGCTGGATCCGGCCGGAGCCGTCGCCGCCGGCCAGCTTCTCCACCTCGGCGACGGTGACCATGTTGTAGTCGCCCTCGATGGAGTGCTTCAGAGCGGAGGCCGCCACGGCGAACTCCACCGCGTCCTGGGTGGACTTGCCGGTGAGCAGGGAGTAGATCAGCCCGCCGCCGAAGCTGTCGCCGCCGCCCACGCGGTCGATGATGTGCAGGTCGTACTTCTTGGAGAAGCAGTACTCGTTGGAGGCCACGTCGTAGAGCATGGCGGACCAGCCGTTGTCGAAGGCGCTGTGGCTCTCCCGCAGGGTGATGGCCACCTTCTCGAAGCCGAACTTGTCGGCCAGCTGCTTGGCCA
>CANRBW010000027.1 GCA_947628975.1 uncultured Oscillospiraceae bacterium
ACCCCGTCTCGGCGAAGCGGGCGGCCACCTCGTCCGGGCCGGCCTGGTCGTCCACCCCCTCGATGTCCACCCGGGGGGTCAGGATCTCCCCCACCTCCAGGTCGTCGAACTCGATGGCGGCCCGGATGAGCTCGCTCTCGTGGGAGTCCAGTCCCCCCTCGTCCTCGGCCTGGGTCACCATGGCGGTGAGCTCCTCGTCGGTGATCCCCTCGTCGGCGGGGGCGCGGAAGCGCTTGGTCACCCAGTTTTTCAGCTGCCGGAAGAAGAAGGCCAGGGGGGTGAACACCCGCACCAGCACCCCCATGGTGGGAGTGGCCGCCATGGCAAAGCGCTCGGCCCGCTCCTTGGCCATGCTCTTGGGGGTGACCTCCCCGAAGGTCAGCACCAGCAGGGTCATCACCACGGTGGAGGTCGCCGGCCCCGCCTCCCCCAGCAGCCCGCTGAAGAAGACGGTGGCCACGGTGGTGGAGGCGATGTTGACGATGTTGTTGCCGATGAGGATGGTGGTCAGCAGCCGGTCATAGTCCTCCGCCAGCGCCAGGCACTTCCCGGCCCGGCGGGCCCGCTTGTCCTCGCCGTTCTCCGCCCAGCTTTTGAGGCGGATCTTGTTGGCGCAGGAAAAGGCGGTCTCGGTGGCGGAGAAGAAGGCGGAGAGGAACAGCAGGATGACCAGCGCGGCCACCATCATAGTACTGGGTATGTCCATATGGACAAATCAACTCCTGTTTTTTTGGTTTTTTCTCTGGAAGCCCCAGATTTGGGAATTATATCACACTCTCTCCCCTATTGCAAGAGGGAGAAAAGAACTGTTGCCAGTTTCTTCCCCTTATGCTATAATATCCACAAGTGCGGTTATTCTATCGGCTGGACGCCGCCTTTGCTCCCCGGCCTTGCCGGGGACCGCGAAGGATGGCGGATGATACCACCCCGCCGGCGTGGACGCGGCGTCCCGCCTGCGTTCAACAACAACTCGACTTTCCCCCTCTGCGCGAAACCAAAGGAGGTCCTCGCCATGGCACAGATCCCCTACAACTCCTACCGCGGGCGGAAACGCCGGGGCCGCAGCGTCCTGATTGGCGTGGCGGCGGCCCTGGTGATTTTGCTGGCGGCGGTCCTGGCCGGATACTACCTGGGGCTGTTCGGCGTCTCCCCCCAGGGGGGCTCCGTCCCCGACCCCACCCGCTCCGCCGCCCCCAGCGACCCCGCCCTGCCCAGCCAGGAGCCGGTGGTCATCGTGGACACCCCTACCCCCGCGCCCAGTCCCAGCCCCTCTCCCGCGGCGGTGGACCTGTCCGCCTATGTCCCCCGTGACCTCCCCCTGGGCCTGACCCTGGCCCGGCCCGACGCCCTGCCCACCGGTGGGCGGAACGGCGCGCTGGTGGACGCGTCCGCCCTGGACCTGGCCCAGGCCGACCCCGCTCTGTCCGAGAGCCTGGCCGCCCTGCCCTACGCCGCGGCCTGGCTGGACCCGGACTGGTCCGCCCTGGCCGCCCCGGCGGAGGACGCGGCCCAGGCCGCCCCGCCGGAGGACCTCACCGCCCGCTGCGCCGCCCTGGCCGCCCTGGGCTTTGACGAGATCGTCCTCAGCGCCGCCTCTCCCGCCGAGGTCTCCGCCCCCGCCCTGGCCCAGAACTACGCCGACCTCCGCTCCTCCCTCGCCGCCGCGGGCTGGCGGGGCCGCCTGGGCCTGGACCTGGACCAGTCCTGGTTCAGCGCCGCCGACGGCGACGCCCTGCTCACCCAGGTGGCCCAGAGCTTTGACCGGCTCTACTTCCGCTCCACCCTCTCCCGGGACCACCGGGCCCTGCTGGAGGACCGGGGCTTCGTCGCCAACGGCTACACCATCGTCACCGTGGTCTCCGCCCCGGCGAGCCTGAACTTCGCCTGGGCGGTCCTGCCGTGAGCGGCCCCTCCGCCCCCCGCCTGGCCTGGGCCGACCTTCTGCGCTGTCTGGCCTGCGCCGCGGTGGTCCTGCTCCACGCCGCCGGGGCCACCCTGGCCGGGGAGTCCCCCGCCACCCTCCGCTTCCTCCTGCTGGACCTGCTGGACAGCGCCACCCGCTGGGCCGTGCCGGTGTTCTTCCTGCTCTCCGGGGCGCTCCTGCTGGACCCGGACCGGCCCTTCTCCCGGCGGGGATGGCTCCGCCGCCTGGGGCGGATGGCCCTGCTCTGCCTGGTCTGGAGCCTGCTCTACGCTCTCTGGGACGCCCGCGGCGCCGCCCACCTGGACCTGGAATACCTGCTGGAGGCCCTGATCCTCCTGGTCCGGGGCGAGGTCCACTACCACCTCTGGTTCCTCCCCGCCCTCCTGGGGCTCTACCTGCTCATCCCCCCTCTGCGGGCGCTGGTCCGGGGAGCCTCCCGGCGGACCCTTTGGTATCTCGTGGGGCTGTGGGCGGTCTTCGCCCTGGCCCTGCCCTTCCTCTGCCCCTTCCTCCCCTCCGGCCTGGGCCGGCTCTGGCTGGACCGGCTGGGCCTGTTCAACGTGGGGGGCTGGGCGGGCTACTTCCTGCTGGGCTACCTGCTGCGCACCTGCGCCTGCCCGCCCCGGCGGGCCGGGGCGCTGTATCTGGGCGGCGCGCTGGGCTGGGGGGTCACCTGGCTGGGGACCCTGCTCCTCTCCCGGTCCGCCGGGGTCTTTCAGGAGGCGTTTTTCAGCTATCTCACCCCCCACGTCTGCCTCACCGCCGCCGCCCTGTTCCTGCTGGCCCGGCGGCTGGACCTGGGCCAAAAAAACCCCCTCTGGACCCGGCTCTCCCCCCTCACCCTGGGGGTCTATCTGCTCCACCCCGCCCTGCTGGAGGTCCTGCTCCACTTCGGCTTCCCCGACCCGGCCTGGAACGTGGCCTGGGCGGTCCCCCTTCAGGCCGGGGCGGTCCTGGCCCTGACCCTGGGCGCAGTCTGGCTCCTGCGGCGCCTTCCCAAGGTGGGCCCCGCCCTGTGCTGAGCCGGGCGATCCTATTGCGTGAGGTCGTTTTTCTATGCTGTTCTCCTCCCCCATCTTCCTCTTCGTCTTCCTCCCCGTCGTCCTCTTGATCTACTACGGCCCCCTGCGGTCCACCCGCCGGGGGCAAAATCTGTTCCTCCTGCTGGCCTCCCTGTTCTTCTACGGCTGGGGGGAGCCGGTCTTCGTCCTGGTGATGCTGGGGAGCGTGGGCTTCAACTACCTCCTGGGCCTCTGGGTGGACCGCCGCCTCCGCCGGGGCCGGAGCCCCGCCCTCCCGGTGGCGGTGGCGGTGACGGGGGACCTGGGGACCCTCTTCGCCTTCAAATACCTCACCTTCACCCTGGCAAACCTCCGGGCCCTGGGGGCGGACCTGCCCCTGTGGGACATCGCCCTGCCCATCGGCATCTCCTTTTTCACCTTCCAGGCCCTGAGCTATGTGCTGGACGTGGCCCGGCGGGACGCCCAGGTCCAGAAAAGCCCCCTGGACGTGGGGCTCTACATCGCCTTCTTCCCCCAGCTCATCGCCGGCCCCATCGTGAAATACCGCACCGTGGCCCGGCAGATCCACCACCGCCAGGAGTCCTGGGCCTCCTTCTCCCAGGGCTGCGGCCGCTTCCTGGTGGGCCTGGGTAAGAAGGTCATCCTCTCCAACCAGCTGGCCCTCATCGCCGACGCCGCCTTCGACCCCGCCCTGCCCAGCTCCGTGGCCATGGCCTGGCTGGGCTCGGTGTGCTACACCCTTCAGATCTACTTCGACTTCGGCGGCTACTCCGACATGGCCATCGGCCTGGGCAAGATGTTCGGTTTCCAATTCCTGGAAAACTTCCGCTACCCCTACCTGGCCCGGTCCTGCCGGGACTTCTGGAAGCGGTGGCACATCTCCCTGACCACCTGGTTCCGGGACTACCTCTACATCCCCCTGGGGGGCAGCCGGGCGGGGCGGTGGCGCACCGTCCGCAACACCCTGCTGGTCTGGCTCTTCACCGGGATCTGGCACGGGGCCAACTGGACCTTCCTGTGCTGGGGCCTGCTCTGGTTCTGCCTGTTGACGGCGGAGCGGGCCCTCCCCGGCGGGGAGCGCGGCCCCCTCTGGCTGCGGCGGGGGGTCACCTTCCTGCTGGTCAACTTCACCTGGGTGCTGTTCCGGGCCCCCTCCCTGCCCCAGGCGGGGCGCTTTCTGCTGTCCATGTTCCACGGCGTCCCCTGGAGCGCCCAGGCGGGCTACTACCTCCGCCAGAACTGGCTGGTGCTGGTGTTGGCCGTCCTGGCCTGCGGCCCCAGCGCCACCTGGCTGCGGGGCCGGCTGGCCCGGTGGAGCGAGGGGGAGGGCCGGCCTGACCTCCTCCCCGCCTGGGACGCGCTGTGCGCCCTCTCCCTGGCCGCCGTCTTCCTCATCTCCGCCTCCTTCCTGGTGAAGGGGAGCTACAACCCCTTCATCTACTTCAACTTCTGACCCCGCCCCATCCGCCCATCCCCCCGGAAAGGAGGTCCCGCCGTGAACTGGAAATACGCCCTCAAGCGCGGCCTGTCCGGCCGCCACGCCCTGACGGCGGTGTTCTTCCTCCTCATCACCCTCTGGGGCGCCCTCACCGTCCTCTCCGGCGTGCTGGACCGGCGCGTGGGCTGCGCGGGCTACGCCGTCCCACCCGTCTCCGCCCTGGAGAAGACCGACCCCACCCGGCCCCTGCGGACCCTCTCCCCCCTCTCCGCCGACCTGACCCGGCCGGTCGCCTCCTCCGCCGCCCCCGCCTGGCCCGACCGCCTCCGCGCCGGGACCGCCCAGGCGGAGGGGGCGGTGACCCAGGCCCTGGAGGAGGACCACACCCTGATCCAGCTCTTCGGCCTGGTCCAGGCCCTCTCCGGCCGCACCGTGGTGGAGGACCCGGCGGACCCCCAGTACGCCGTGGTCCGCCTCCCCGACGGCTCCCTCACCTTCACCGGCGACGGCCGCCCCGACCCCGACGCCCAGGCCGCCGAGCTCCTCCGCCTCCGCAACGCCCTGGACCAGCGGGAGATCCCCCTGCTCTACCTCCAGGCCCCCTCCAAGCTGGAGCCGGGCCGGGAGGCGCTGCCCACCGGCGTGACAGACACCTCCAACGCCTGCGCCGACGCCCTGCTGCGCCGCCTGGACCGGCTGGGGGTGGACTATCTGGACTTCCGCCAGACCCTGAAGCGCGCCGGGGGCCGCTGGGGCGACTGGTTCTACGCCACCGACCACCACTGGACCCAGCGGGCCGCCTTCCTGGCCTTCCAGGACCTGTGCGCCCGGCTGGAGGAGTACGACCGGACCGTCCCCTCCGCCTGGGGGACCCGCCGGGAGCCCATCGTCATCCCGGAGCGGTACACCGACCCCGACGCCTACGCCTCCGCCACCCTCTCCGGCTTCTTCCTGGGCAGCCAGGGCAAGCGGGTGGGCTCCCTCTACGCCGGCAGCGACGACTTCCTCCTCCACACCCCCGCCTTCCCCACCCTCCTGCGCTACGAGGCGGGGGACGACGGCCTCCGCTGGGGGGACGCCCAGGAGACCGTCCTCTTTCCCCAGCGGGTGGCCCGGCGGGACTGGTTCAACGCCACCCCCTACACCTACTACGCCGGCGGGGACTACCCCTTCGCCCAGGTCACCAACTACTATAATCCCCAGGGCCCCCGCGTCCTCCTCATCCGGGACTCCTTCGCCTGCGCCATCACCCCCTACCTGGCCCTGGCCTCCAGCCAGCTCACCACCCTGGACCCCCGCTCCTTCTCCGGCGACCTGCTCTCCTATGTGGACTACCTCCACCCCGACGTGGTCTTGATCCTCTACTCCTCCGGCATGGTCCGGGAGGAGGGGCCCTATCGCCTCCTCCCCCAGAGCGCCGCCCCCTCCAAGGCCGACCTCCTGCGCTGGACCCCGGAGGCCCTGGCCCAAAAAAAGTAAAAAAATCGTGAACCCCCTTGCATTTTCCACCGGGATGGGGTATCATACGGGTTAGCACTCTATCTCTTCGAGTGCTAACCCCCTTTGTTTTTCAAAAAATTTTTCATATAGGAGCGCGAGAGCCATGGCAAAGAAGCAGTTCAAGACCGAATCCAAGCGTCTGCTGGACCTGATGGTGAACTCCATCTACACCCACAAGGACATCTTCCTGCGGGAGCTGATCTCCAACGCCAGCGACGCCATCGACAAGCTGGCCTACAAGGCCCTCACCGACGACAAGGTGGGCCTGGACCGGGGGGACTTCCGCATCCTCTTGGTCCCCGACAAGGCCGCGCGGACCCTGACCGTCTCGGACAACGGCATCGGCATGACCCAGGAGGAGCTGGAGCAGAACCTGGGCACCATCGCCCGCAGCGGCTCCTTCCAGTTCAAGAAGGAGATGGACCAGCCCCGGGAAGATGTGGACATCATCGGCCAGTTCGGCGTGGGGTTCTACTCCGCCTTCATGGTGGCCGACCAGGTCACCGTCCTCTCCCGGGCCTACGGGGAGGACGCCGCCCACCGCTGGACCAGCAGGGGCGCTGACGGCTACACCGTGGAGGAGGCCCAGCGGGAGGGTCCGGGGACCGACGTGATCCTCCACCTCAAGCCCCAGGCCGACGGGGAGGACTACGACTGCTTCCTGGACCCCCAGTACCTGGCCTCCCTGGTGAAGAAGCACTCCGACTACATCCACTACCCCATCCGCATGGAGATGGAGCACTCCCACCTCAAGCCCGCCCCCGACCCCAAGCCGGAGGACTACCAGCCGGAGTACGAGACCCACCGGGCCTGGGAGACGCTGAACTCCATGGTGCCCCTGTGGAACCGGCCCAAGAAGGACGTGACCCAGGAGGAGTACGACCAGTTCTACAAGGAGAAGTTCGGCGACTGGCAGGACCCCCTGAGTTACACCCATGTGTCCGCCGAGGGGGCGGTGAACTACAAGGCCCTGCTCTACATCCCCGCCCAGGCGCCCTACGACTACTTCACCCGGGACTTCCAGAAGGGCCTCCAGCTCTACTCCTCCGGGGTGCTCATCATGGACAAGTGCGCCGACCTCCTGCCCGAGCACTTCCGCTTTGTCCGGGGCGTGGTGGACTCCCCCGACTTCTCCCTGAACATCTCCCGGGAGATCCTCCAGCACGACCGGCAGCTGAAGACCATCGCCGCCAACCTGGAGAAGAAGATCAAGGGAGAGCTGGAGCGGCTTCTCAAGGAGGACCGGGAGAAGTACCTGACCTTCTGGCGCGCCTTCGGCCCCCAGCTCAAGTACGGCGTGGTGTCCGACTTCGGCCAGCACAAGGAGCTGCTGCGGGACCTGTTGCTCTTCTGGTCGTCCAAGGAGGACGGCCCCGTCACCCTGGCCGAGTACCGGGCCCGGATGCCGGAGAGCCAGAAGTACGTCTACTACGTCCGGGGCGAGTCCAGGGAGAAGGCCGCCGCCCTGCCCCAGGTGGAGCGGGTCCTGGACGCGGGCTTCGAGGTGCTCTACCTCACCGAGGACATCGACGAGTTCACCGTCCAGATCCTGGCCCAGCAGGAGGACCGGCCCTTCAAGTCGGTCTCCGACCCGGACGCTCTGCCGGAGACCGACGCCCAGAAGGAGGAGCATGAGCGCAAGAGCGAGGAGAGCAAGCCCCTGCTGGACTTCTGCAAGGAGGTGCTGGGCGACCGGGTCAAGGAGGTCCGCCTGTCCCAGATTTTGAAGTCCGCCCCGGTGTGCATGACCACCGACGGGCCCATGTCCTTCGAGATGGAGCGGTATTTTGAGAAGGTGGAGGGCCAGGCCCCCATGAAGGCTGAGCGGGTGCTGGAACTGAACCCGGACGCCCCCGTCTTCGCCACCCTGCAAAAGGCCAGGGAGGAGGACGAGGCCAGGGCCAGGGACTATGTGGAGATCCTCTACGCCCAGGCCTGCCTCACCGCCAATTTGCCGCTGGAAGATGTGGCCGCTTACACCAAGTTGGTGTGTTCACTGATGCAATAAAACATCGTAAAACAGGCCGCGGGAGAACTTTCCCGCGGCCTGTTTTTTGTTTTACAGAGATCACGTGAGGCTGAGATATTCCGATACCTGATAGGCGCCCTCTTTCTGGGCGATCACATACAAAGTGTCCGCTTCCTCGTTGATCAGAGCATATCCGTCCCTGCCGAGGAGAAGATCGCGCACGGAGGGACCACCTTCTATACAGGGCTCAAAATCCGTAAGCAATTTTCCGCTTGACGCGCGATATAGCGCCCACATATCCTGACCATACAAAATACAGAGATCATCCTCGGCCTCGTTTTTGGCCTCCAGGTCCCACGCGTCGTTATTCGGACGTTCGATGGCGGTTTGGATGTCTACAACTCCGCCGCAGGGGATGAGTTCTTCCGCGCGGTCATTGATCAACCCCGCTTGTCCCTCTTGGTCGGTGACAAGATAGAGACCGGAGACATTGACCCTCTGCACGTTGGAATATCCCCGCGGGGAAAGCAGTTCCTTTCCGCTTTGGTCAACAATGGAGTAAAACCCGTTGTTGTTCAGCACGGCGGAATATTTCAAGAGGAAACTTTTTTCACGATCTGTGTAGGGGTTTGTCAGTTCACCGATCCGCTCCCCTTTGGTATTCACCGTATATAGATATCCGTTTTCCGGGAAAACGATCGCGGCGCCATTGTAAAACGCACCCAGGTCATCGCCACCAAAGGTCGCTTTTTGGATCCCGGCAGCGCGATAGTCAATGACAGACGGGGTGTTCTCAAGAGATACCCGGAGATAGTTGGTTTCTTCCCTGTCTGTTCCGCCAACAACAAAAAGGTCAACATATTTGATGTGTGTGACGGGGTCTTCATGGACCTGGAAATTGTTAATAGAATATGCGTCCAGTTCTTGCGGGAAGCTCCATAGGATCGTCTCCGCCAATGTATTTCTATCCCGCATTACAAGGTCGTTTGCCTGGAAATAAAAGAGATAGTCTTCTATGCGCTGGGTGTCACCCCAGGTGGTAACGTCTCCTTCAACCGGCAAATACTCAAGTTCAAAGTGGCTTGGCCTGGTTGAATAATTTACGCTGATCAGCTTTTCTCCGTTGCCAAAGACAACATCCAGGATCTCATCCTTGTCCCACGGGTACTCTTTGATCAAAGCGCCGTCAGGCCGATACACCGATACGCTGGCGGGAAGCTGCTCGTGCGCGTTTTTGGCCGCGGCGATGGCTGTGCCGTAGCCAAAATGCACAACGTCAAAGTCGATGGGCAGTATGGTATTTCCGGCAAGATCCAGGACGCCCTGCTCTCCCATAAAGTTTTCCACAATGCTCAAATCATACATCGGAGACAGGGTGACCTCTGTATAGGAACAGGGGATCAACTCTTGACCATTCAGGTCAAATACGCCACGGGAACCCCGCTGCGTGACCTTTAATACCGTCTGGCTCTTTGTCTGGGAAAAACTTAACGCCTCATATTCACATGGCAGAACGACATTCCCCGCGCTGTCCAGCAATCCATACAGATTTCCGCTTTCGTTTCTCACAATAAAACGGCCTTGACTGCTGGCTACCGGAGCGTAGTCAGTTTCAAAAAGCATCTCCTGGATGCCGCCGGTGGAAAGGTCGCCCGCTTCGGGCGTTTCAAGTGTTTGCGGCGTGGCTGGGATGGCGCTGTCTGTCGGCAGCGATCCCCCTTCCTCTCCGCATCCACACAGAAGCAGAGCCATTGCGAAGATCAGCGCAAAACACTTGCCTGCTTTCATGGTACCGTTCCTCCCATAATTATATAGGCCGATATTGGCTAATATGATTATATACCGTATTCGGATAATATTCAAGTGGAAAGTGAGGCTTGAATATTATGATGTCTTACGCACGCTTGTGGGAGACGATGAAAGAGCGAGGGGTCACGCAGTACGCCCTGATCAAATTCCACCATGTCAGCGCGGCGCAGATCACCCGCCTCCGGCGAAATGAGAGCGTCAGCACCCACACCATCGAAATGTTCTGCCGCATTTTGAACTGTCGAGTGGAGGACATCATGGAGTATGTTCCAGACCCGTGACCGCCTCCGCGCCCCTTTTGTCGTGCCTTGCCTTTTGGGGCGGAAAGTGGTATGATAGAGGGCGCCGCGCGGAAAATACGTCGAGGAGGGGGCCGCCATGAGTTACGCGGACACGGTATTTCTCCAGAACTGCCGGGACATCCTGGACCACGGGGTCTGGGACACCGACCTGCCCGTCCGCCCCCGGTGGGAGGACGGGACGCCGGCCCACACGGTGAAGCGCTTCGGCGTGGTGAACCGCTACGACCTGCGCCGGGAGTTTCCCATGCTCACTGTGCGGCGGCAGTATTTCAAGTCCGCTGTGGACGAGCTGCTGTGGATCTGGCAGAAGAAGTCCAACAACATCAAGGACCTGAACTCCCACGTCTGGGACGCCTGGGCGGACGAGGCGGGCTCCATCGGCAAGGCCTACGGCTACCAGCTGGGGGTGGTCTACGACTTCCCGGAGGGCCGGATGGACCAGGTGGACTGGCTCCTCAAGACCCTGCGGGAGAACCCCGCCTCCCGGCGGATGGTCACCAGCATCTTCAACCACCACGACCTCAAGGAGATGGCCCTTCAGCCCTGCGCCTGGTCCATGACCTTCAACGTCAGCGGCCGCACACTCAACGGCATTTTGAACCAGAGGAGCCAGGATATGCTCACCGCCAACGGCTGGAACGTGATGCAGTACGCCGCCCTGCTGATGATGCTGGCCCAGGTGTCCGGCCTGGAGGCGGGGGAGCTGGTCCACGTCATCGCCGACTGCCACATCTACGACCGCCATGTCCCCCTGGTGGAGGAGCTGCTGCGGCGGGAGCCCTACCCCGCCCCCACCGTCACCCTGGACCCCGCCGTCACGGATTTTTACGCCTTTACCAAGCAGAGTTTCACCGTGGAGGGATACCAATATCACGAGCTGGCAGGGGCCATCCCGGTGGCGGTGTAGGCGTCCCCTTGTAAACGGCTCTCCTGTGTGATATACTATCTCTCGATTTTAAAAAGCGAGGTGTTTTTCCATGCCGGAAAATTTCTATCCTGAACAGCCCCAGTCCTTTGGCGTCCAGCGGCAGGAATCTCTGAGCCGCTACACCGCCAAGACCTTCGGCATCATGTTCCTGGGTCTGCTGGTGACCTTTGGCGTCGCCTGGGGCCTGGCCTGGACCGCGCCGGGGCAGTTGCTCCTGTTCAACGCCCTGACCGCCATGCCCTGGATCCAGCTGGTCATCCTGGTGGCCGAGCTGGTGGTGGTCATCGCCATGTCCGCCATGATCAGAAAGCTCTCGCCCGCGGCCGCCGGGGCCTGCTTTTTCCTCTACGCCGTCCTCACCGGCCTGACCTTCTCCATGATCTTTTTGTCCTTCGAGTTGACCACCCTGGTGCTGGTGTTCGGCTTCACCGCCCTCTACTTCGGCGGCATGGCCCTCTTCGGCTATCTGACCAAGATCGACCTGAGCCGGCTGCGGACCGTCCTGCTGGGCGGCCTCATCGCCATCGTCATCTTCAACCTGCTCATGCTCTTCATCCCCGCCCTGGAGGTGGCTGACCGGGTGATGTGCACCCTGGGCGTGATCCTCTTCCTGGGCTTTACCGCCTATGACACCCAGAAGATCAAGAGCTTTTACTACGGCTTTCAGGGGGACGACGCCATGCTGAAAAAGGCCAGCGTCATCTCCGCCCTGGAGCTCTACCTGGACTTCATCAACCTCTTCCTCTACCTCCTGCGGATCTTCGGCAGAAACCGCGACTGACCCCGGCGGGAGACCAGACAGACAAAAAGGACGGTATGGCAACAGCCATACCGTCCTTTTTTTGTCGGAGCAGCGGCCCGCCGCTTCTTTAAGACGCGAGGCGCGCCCGGTCCCGGCGGCGGGGGATGGTCCAGGCCGCCGCCAGGGCCGCCACCGTCCAGGCCATCAGCCCCGCCAGGGGGAGCCACAGCCGCCCCGCCAGGGGCAGGGCCATGGCGAACAGCCCCCGCAGGAACCACGCCCCCAGCACAAAGCCCGCCGCCATCGCCGCCACCAGGAGCCGCCTGGGCCAGTTCAGCGGCGCCCCCAGGAGGGCCAGGTTGACCAGCCCCGCGAAGCCCACCAGCAGCACGCACAGGGTGGACAGCTCCCCCGCCGTCAGGTCCAGCGGCCCGGCCAGGACCACGCACAGCAGCACGTCGCTGACCATCACCGCCCCGCCGGGCAGGGCCTTGGAGAAGATGTTGTCCCGAAACCGCCCCCGGACCCGCTCCCGGTTGGGCTCCAGGGCCAGGAAGAAGGAGGGCGCGCCGATGGTGAGGGCGCTGATGAGGGTCAGCTGGATGGGCTGGAAGGGGTAGCCCACCGGCAGGAAGAGAAAGCAAACCGCCAGGATGACGCTGAAGCAGGTCTTGGTGAGGAACAGGGAGGCGGAGCGCTGGAGGTTGTTGATGGCCCGCCGCCCCTCCGCCACGATGGCGGGCATGGCGGAGAAGTCCGAGTGCATCAGCACCAGCTGGCTCACGTTCCGGGCCGCCTCGCTCCCCGCCGCCATGGCGATGGCGCAGTCGCTCTCCCGCAGGGCCAGCACGTCGTTGACCCCGTCCCCGGTCATGGCCACGGTGCGGCCCCGCTCCTGGAGGGCCTGGACCAGCCACAGCTTCTGCTCCGGGGTCACCCGGCCGAAGATGGCGTACTCCCCGGCGGCGGCCTGGGTGGCCTCCTTGGTGGTCAGGGTCCCGGCGTCCACCCACCGGGCGTCCCGGTCGAACCCCGCCTGACGGGCCAGGGCGGCCACCGTCCTGGGGTCGTCCCCGGAGAGGAGCTTCAGCTCCACCCCCTGCTCCCGGAAGTAGGCCAGGGTCTCCCCGGCGGAGGGGCGCAGGGCGTCGGCCAGCACCGCCAGCCCCACCGGGACCAGGTCCGCGGGGGGCGTCTCCTCCGGGCCGATGGCCCCGGCCGACCGGCCCAG
>CANRBW010000028.1 GCA_947628975.1 uncultured Oscillospiraceae bacterium
CACAGGGCGGACAGGGCGTCGGCACAGGCGTTGACAAAGCCCGCCTCCCGCTCGCTCACCACCCCGTCCGCCGCGGCGAAGAGCAGCAGCAGGAGGGTGAAGGTGTCGATAAACCGGCGGGAGAGCGCCCGGCCGGAACGGCGGTCGTCCTCCAGGAGCCGGGCGAAGAAGGCGGGGGGCCGGAAGCCGGGGTAGTGGGCCACCTGGGAGCAGAGGTCCCAGTAGAGGATGGAGGGGACGGCGCCCCCCTTGCGGTAGATGGCGTTGTAATACTCCACATGGCGGGGGCTCAGGCCGCCGTCCTCCCCCCAGACCCCCGCCGCGCACTGGCGCATGAAGCCGTCCACCTCCAGGGTGAAGGCGGCGCGCAGGGCGGGGTCGGCAAGGAGCCGGCGGAAAGCGGAGACCGCCTCGTCATATTGCTTGTGGACCGCCGGAGCGGACAGAGGGACCGGCACGGCCGCGACCTCCCTTCAAAGGGTCTTTCCCCGCCATTATACCGATTCCGCCCGACCTTTGCAAGGGGCGGCCGCCCGGTCGGGGATGTACTCCATGACCTCCTCCACGCGACAGTCCAAAATGCGGCAAAAGTCGTCGATGCTGGTGGTGGACAGGGGCAGGCCCTTCCGCATCCGGGTGAAGCGGTTGCTGCTCATGCCGTAGCGGTTGATGAGCACATAGGTGGACACCCCTTTGCGCCGCAGCGTCTCCCAAAACGGACGGTAGGAAATCATGTTTTTCACCTCAACCCCATTGTATTTTATGGGCTAGGGGTTGACTATGCGCTACATATGCCTATAATTGACCGGTAAAGGCTTTCCGCGGACAGAGCGGGAAAGCAGAAGGAGGAGATCGAATGAAACGAGCGATCCTGGCCCTGGCGCTGGCCCTGGCCCTCTGTCTGGGCCTCCTGCCCGCCACCGCCCTAGCGGCGGGGGAGGTGGGCACCATCCGGTCCACCGGCTGGACAGTGAAGGAGGTCGTGCCGTGCAAGTACGACTACATAGGACCCTTTTCCGAGGGTCTAGCGGCGGTCGTTCTGGACAAGAAATGCGGCTATATCGACACCACTGGCAAAGAAGTCATCCCTTGCATTTACGGCAACTACCACTTTTCTTACGAGTACGCCATGCTGCCTAGCTTTTCCGAGGGCATGGTGGCGGTGCAATTGGACGACAAGTGGGGGTTTGTCGATGCTACCGGGAAAGAGATTGCACCCTGCAAGTATGACTTTGTGAGAAAATTTTCCGATGGCTTGGCGGCGGTGATGCTGGACGACAAGTGGGGCTTCATCAACACTACGGGGGAAGAAATCATACCCTGCCAGTATGACCAGCAGCATTATTTCTACGACGGTTTGGCGCTGGTGAGGCTGGGCGGCAAGTGCGGCTTTATTGACGTTGAAGGGAAGGAGGTCACACCTATCCAGTACGAGGATGCGTACAGCTTCTCCGAGGGCTTGGCAGCTGTGAAACTGAACGGTAAGTGGGGGTTTATTGACGCTACCGGTCAGGAGGTCATTCCCGCTCAGTATGACGATGTATATCTTCACGCTGACCAGCTTGAATTTTATGAAGATGACTCTCTACTTTACCGGGGCGGATTTTACGGCGGACTGACGGCGGTGATGCGGGGCGACAAATGGGGTTTCATCGACACTGCCGGGGAAATGGTTGTGCCCTATCAGTATGAATCGATAGACGGCTATCGTGACGGTATGTGGGGGGTATATGACCGTCAAGGACACGGATTTTTGCGCGCCGATGGCCAGGAGATCACGCCCTGTCAATACTATTATGTTCCCTATGCCGCGCAGACATTGATCTGGTACTATTTTGGCGGTGGCCTTGCGGCGGTGGAGCGGGAGAATGGCAAATGGGGCTATGTTGGCATTACCGGCGAAGTCGTGCCTTGTCAATATGACTTTGTTTCCAGCGACTTTTCCGACGGCTTCGGGAGGGTACAGTTAAATGGTAAGTTTGGCTTGGTCGATATTAACGGTCAAGAAATCGCACCCTGCCAGTATGATTTTGTGAATGGCTTTTTTGATGGTCTGGCGGTGCTGAAGGACGACTACAAATTCGGCTATATTGACACCACCGGCAAGGTGGTCGTACCCTGTAAATATGAGACGGCAGGTGCCTTTTCTGATGGTCTGGCGATAGTGCATCGAGATGGTTTCTTTGGTTATATCGATACCACCGGCGAGGAGGTCATCTCACTTGGCCAAGACTATGAAGGGGCAGGCGGTGTCAAAGATGGCATGGCAATCGTGACCGATCAACATGGAAAGAGCGGCGTTATCTCCATTACCAAGCCGGAGCCCTACACCGTCACCGTATCCGATTCCCAGCACGGGACCGTGACCGTCGATCCCACCAGCGGCCAAAAGGGAACGAAGGTCACCCTCACCGTCACCCCGGACGCCTGGTATACTCTGGACACCCTCACCGTCACCCAGGCGGACGGGACGGCAGTCCCGGTGGCGGCGGACAACACCTTCACCATGCCCTCCTCGGATGTGACTGTGATCGCCACCTTCAAGTTGATCATGCCCGGCGGGAAGTCCGGGACGATGCTGGAGCCCACGGGGCAGTCGCTGGGCTGGGCGGTCACCGGGACCGGGGAGCTCAGTATCGACGGCGAACTGGACCAGGGCGAGGCGGTCCTGGCGGCGTGCTACGACCAAGATGGCCGCTTCGTCGGCCTGAGGCGGCTGGACGCCCAACACACGAATGCCCAGGTGGACCAGGCTGACGAGTTGCGGCTCTTCTGGCTGGACGCCAAGCTGCGGCCCATAGCCCCCAAGACCACGGTGTGGGGGGAGTAAGCCCGCCCAAACCCAGCGGGGAGACCGCCCGGATCGGGCGGCCTCCCCCTTTTCTTTCCACGGGGCCCGGCGGGCAAAAAAATTTTAGAAAAAACAGAGAAAAACCCTTGACAGCCAAGAGAAAATATTGTATAGTGTAACCAAGGAAAGGAAGGTGAGTCCGATGGGCTAGGAAGCCGCTGGACCCGAACCAAATTTCCACAGCGGACCGGCAGAGACCCTGGGAACTTGAGGAATGTGCCACCAAACCTCCCATACGATATGGGACAGCGACCACAGAGCCGCGCACGAGTTTGACGCATGGACAGGACGAGAGGACCAAAGGCCGAGCAGGACCGCGACCCGGTAAATTCGCGATACCGGGCATCCAGTAGAAAGCAGAGGTTGAAACAGCATGGAGATCCAGAACCATCGGTAGCCCCCCGGTCACGTCGGATGGCCGGGGGGACAGTGTTTTTCGGGGGTCTTTCGCGGTTGAAAATAGTTCGGAGATATGATACAATGTCCGCCAGAGCGGACGTTGTATTTTTTTCTGCGTTTTTGGGCAAAGGAGGCGGGCGCGTGCGGGCGATCGCGGCGGTGGAACGGGGCTGGGGCATCGGCCGGGAGGGCCGTCTGCTCCTGCGCAACAGGGCGGATATGCGGCGCTTCCGGGAGCGGACCATGGGCCACCCGGTCATCCTGGGCCGCCGGACGCTGGAGAGCTTTCCCGGCGGCAAGCCCCTGCCGGGGCGGGAAAACCTGGTGCTGTCCACCACCCTGGAGGCCGCCCCGGAGGGGGCGCGGCTGTTCCGGGACCTCCCCGCTCTGCTGGCCGCCGCGCCGGAGGACAGCTTCGTCATCGGCGGCGGCGAGGTCTACCGCCAGCTGCTGCCCTACTGCCGGGAGGCGCAGATCACCTATGTGGACGCCGCCCTGGCCGCGGACGTCTTCTTCCCCGACCTGGACCGGGATCCGGCGTGGATCCTGGCGGAGGAGGAGGGGCCCTTTGTGACGGAGGAGGGCCTGCCCTTCACCTTCCGGACCTACCGCAGGAGGGAGCTTCCATGAGCGGGGCGGAGCCCATCGCCCTGCCCACCCTGCCCCGGCGGGACCGGGAGGGGCACAAGGGGACCTACGGCCGGGTCCAGATCCTGGCGGGCAGCGTGGGCTATACCGGCGCGCCCTGCCTGGCCGCGGGGGGCGCCCTGCGGGCGGGGGCGGGGCTGGTGTTCGTGGCCACGCCGGGCGGGGCCTATCCCGCCGTGGCCGCCAAGCTCCTGTGCGCCATGGCCCGGCCCCTGGGGACGGGGCCCTGCCTCACCCAGGGCGAGCTGGAGGAGGCGGTGGCCCTCTGCCGGGGGAAGGACGCGGTGGCCCTGGGCCCCGGCCTGGGGAGCGACCCGGACACATCCGCCTTGGTCCGGCGACTGGTCCGGCGGGTGGAGAGCCCCCTGGTGCTGGATGCCGATGGCATAAACGCCCTGGCGGGACATATAGATGTGTTGGACAGCCGCCGGGGGCGGGTCACCGTGCTGACCCCCCATCCGGGGGAGCTGGCCCGCCTCCTGGGCGGGCCGCCGGACCGGGACCGGGAGAGGGTGGCCGGGGCCTTTGCCGCGGCCCACGGCTGTCACCTGGTGCTCAAGGGCCACCGCACCCTGGTGGCCTGTCCGGACGGGCGGGTGTTCGTCAACCGGACGGGCAACCCCGGCATGGCCACCGGCGGGTCCGGGGACGTGCTCACCGGCGTGATCGCCGCCCTGCTGGGCCAGGGCTTCGGCCCGGAGCGGGCGGCCTGCTGGGGGGTCTGTCTCCACGGCCTGGCCGGGGACCTGGCGGCCCAGGCGCTGGGGGAGTACGCCATGACGGCGGGGGACATCCTGACCTATCTGCCCCAGGCCATGCGGGCCGCCGGGGGATAGACGGAACGCTGAAGGAGGACGGAACGTGGGACGCTGGCGGACCATCCCACTGATGATGAGCCTTCTGCTGCTGGCCGGATGCGGCGGCGGAGGGGCGGACAGCGGCGAGGACCTGGCCCTGGAACTGCGGGAGACGCTGGAGCGGATGACCGGCTGTTCCTGCCAGGTGGCCCTCACCGCCGACTACGAGACCAGAGTGTTCGACTATGTGCTGGATGTGACCTACGACCAGGGGGACGGGGCGCGGCTGACCATCGTGGAGCCGGAGCTGGCCCGCGGGGTGTCCGCCCACCTCCAGGCGGGGCAGACCCAGCTGACCTACGGGGCGTTCAGCCTGGACGCGGGCCGCCTGACCGAGGACGGCCTCTCCCCGCTGGAGACCCTGCCCACCCTCTACCGGGCGGTCACCCAGGGGTACATCGCCGGGACCGCCCTCTCCGGGGAGACGGTGGAGGTCACCTACCGGGACGAGACCCAGCCGCCGGGGACCGGGCTGGAGGCGGTGGTGGTCTTTGACGCCAGGACCATGGCCCCCCTCACCGGGGAGCTTTACAGCGACGGCGTCCGGGTGGTCCAGGTCCAGGTGCGGGACTTCCGGCGCATGGACCCCGCCCAGGGCGGGGCGGACGGGGGATAAAACGCGGGGCAAGACCCCGGACAAAGGAGAAATGACCCATGGATGGCGCACAGAAGAGGACCTGGGCGGAGATCGACCTGGGGGCGCTGGAGCACAACTACCGGGCCCTGCGCTCCAATCTGGAGCCGGGCTGCCGCTTCGTGGGGGTGGTGAAGGCCAACGCCTACGGCCACGGGGCGGCGCCGGTGGCCAAAAAGCTGGAGGCGCTGGGGGCGGAGTATCTGGCGGTGGCCTGCCTGGACGAGGCGGTGGAGCTGCGGGAGAGCGGCGTGACCGCCCCCATCCTGATCCTGGGGGGCACCCCGGCCCGGTTCGCCGGGGAGCTGTTCCGCCACGCCCTGACCCAGACGGTCTTCGACCTGCCCACGGCCAGGGAGTACGCCAAGGCCGCCCAGGAGGCGGGGACCGCCCTCCGGGTCCACCTGAAGGCGGACACCGGCATGGGCCGCCTGGGCTTCGTGGGGCCGGGGCGGGTGGAGGAGCTCCTGGCGGTCTGCGCCCTGCCGGGGCTGGAGGCGGAGGGGCTGTTCACCCACTTCGCCGACGCCGACGGCTCGGAGGAGTACACCATGGCCCAGCTCACCGACTTTCTGGACCTGCGGGACGCGCTGAAGGCGGCGGGGCGGACCTTCCCCCTCTGCCACTGCGCCGCCAGCGCCGCCACCCTGCGCTACCCCTGCGCCCATCTGGACATGGTCCGCCCCGGCATCGCCCTCTACGGCCACTACCCCGACCCGGACTGCGTGGGGCTGGACGGGCCGGGGCTGATCCCGGTGATGACCCTGAAGAGCCGGGTCATCGCCGTGCGGGAGCTCCCGGCGGGCAGCTGTATCAGCTACGGTAGGACCCACGCCCTGAGCCGGGACAGCCGCCTGGCGGTCCTGCCGGTGGGGTACGCCGACGGACTGCGAAGGGGCCTTTCCAACCGGACGCGGGTGCGCTTCCCGGCGGGAACGGCCCCCCTGGTGGGCCGGGTGTGCATGGACCTCTGCATGGTGGACGTCACCGACCTCCCCGGCGTCCGGGCCGGCGACGTGGCGGAGGTGTTCGGCCCGGACCTGCCGGTGGAGGAGCAGGCGGAGACGCTGGGGACCATCTCCTACGAACTGCTCACCGGCGTGGCCCCCCGGGTGCCCCGGGTCTACCGGGACTAGCCGCCCCGCACCGGCCGGCGCGCCGCCGCATACGCTGACACGGGGGACCTTCCGGGCAGCCCCGCGGCGGGGGGACCGGCGGCCGGTTTTTTCGCCGGGAGAAGTATAAACCCCGCCGCGCCGTGGGAGAATCATTAGTGACCGGACCCGCAGGAGCCGGGGACGGTGACTACTGACCGCGGAGTGTGAGACAAGTGGAACTTAGCGTGAAGCGAGGCGACATCTTCTATGCCGACCTGAGCCCGGTGGTGGGCAGCGAGCAGGGCGGCGTGCGCCCGGTCCTGATTATCCAGAACGACACCGGCAACAAGCACAGCCCGACCGTCATCGCCGCCGCCATCACCTCCCAGACGGGCAAGGCCAAACTGCCCACCCACATCGAGCTGACCGCCAACCAGTACGGCCTGCCCAAGAACTCCCTGGTCCTGCTCGAGCAGATCCGTACATTGGACAAGCGGCGTCTGCGGGAGCGGATGGGCCGGCTGGACGAGGCGCTGATGGACCGGGTGGACGCGGCCATCGCCGTCAGCTTCGGCCTGCGAGGAGAGACCTTCGTGTGAACCATCCCCCGGAGCCGCCCCGGCGGCTTCGGGGAGATCGAAAAGGAGTTGTACATATGAAACTGAAACGACCCGCCGCCATGCTCTGCGCCATGGCCATCGCCGCCGTCGGCGTCACCGCCGCGGCCGCCGGACAGGGGTCCCAGGAGGACCCCCTGCTCACCCTGAGCTATCTGGACAAGGTCCTCAAGCCTCAGCTGGAGGCCCAGGTGGACCAGGCGGTCCAGGCCAACGAGGCCGCCCTGGCCCAGCGCCTGGAGGAGGCGGCCAAGGGCTACGCCCAGCAGACCGGCCAGGGCGGCGCCGTGGCCTTCCAGACCAGGGAGCTGGCCCAGGGGGAGCGCTTCACCCCCGGCGCGGGCCGGGAACTGCTGGTGACCGCCGGGTCGGCCACCGCCCTGGGGACCCTGACCGACACCACCGCCGGCGCGGCCCTTCGGGCGGGGGACAAGCTGGAGCCGGACCACCTCTACCTCACGGTGGACGACGCCGGGGGCTGTCAGGCCGCCGGGTCCGCCACGGTGATGAGCCGGTGAGGGGGATGGACTACTTTCACCTGTCGGCCACCCCGGACCAGCTGGCGGCCCTGAGCAATCTGGGCCTGGCCCACCTGGGGGACGGGGTGTATGAGTTGATGGTCCGCTCCTACCTGTGCCTGGAGGGGCGCTCCACCAACAAGGGGCTCCACCGGGCCGCGGTGGGCTACGTCTCCGCCGCCGCCCAGGCCGCGGCGGTGAGGACCGTCCTGCCCCTGCTGACCCCGGAGGAGGCGGAGGTCTTCCGCCGGGGCCGCAACGCCAGCCCCCACACCGTCCCGCCCCACGCCCGGCGGGAGGACTACGCCGCCGCCACCGCCCTGGAGGCCCTGTTCGGCTGGCTGTGGCTCCGGGGGGAGACCGGGCGGCTCAACCAACTCTTTGCCACCATCATGGAGGAGACCCAATGGCCTTAGACGCCCTTTGTATGGCCGCCCTGGCCCAGGAGCTGCGGGGGGAGCTCCTGGGCGGCCGGGTGGACCGGGTGACCCAGCCCGGCCGCTGTGAGGTGGTCCTGGCCCTCCACACCGCCGGGGGGAACCGGCGGCTCCTGCTCTCCGCCGAGCCGGGGCGGGCCAGGGCCCAGCTCACCCGCCTCGATCGGGAGAATCCCGCCCAGCCCCCCGCCTTCTGTATGCTCCTGCGCAAGCACCTGTCCGCCGCCCGGCTGAGGGAGATCCTCCAGCCGGAGGGGGAGAGGATCCTGCGCTTCAGCTTCGACGCCCAGAACGACCTGGGCGACAGCGTGGCGCGGCACCTGCTCCTGGAGGCCATGGGCACCCAGACCAACCTGATCCTCACCGACCAGGAGGACCGGGTGCTGGCCTGCGTCCGCCGGGTGGAGGGGGACCTGGCCACCGGCAAGCGGGCGGTGGCGCCTGGGCTGTTCTACCGCCCCCCCGACCCCCACCCCGGCGTCCCGCCCCTGATCCGCCGGGAGCTGGAGTTCCGGGGCCAGGACCCGGAGCGGGGCGCGGCGGAACTGCTGGAGCGGGTCCGGGCGGGAGAGTACGTCCCCACCCTGCTGATGGAGGGGGACCGGCCCAAGGACTTCTCCTTCCTGCCCATCCTGCAATACGGCCCCCAGGTGCGCTCCTGCCCCCAGGAGAGTTTCGGGGCGATGCTGGACCGGTTCTACGCCGCCTCGGCGGACCAGGCCGCCCGCCAGCGGGGGGGCGAGCTCTACAAGACGGTCAAGGCCCTCCGGGAGCGCACCGCCCGGAAGGTGGCCAACCAGTCCCGCGAGCTGGCCCAGGCCAGGGATCGGGAGGGTCTGCGGGTCCGGGGGGACCTGATCATGTCCAACCTGTGGCGGCTGAACAAGGGGATGGCCGGGGCCCGGCTGGAGAACTACTACGACCCGGCGGGGGGGACGCTGGACGTGGCCCTGGACCCCCTGCTCACCCCCCAGCAAAACGCCGCCAGATACTATAAGGACTACGCCAGGGCCAAGACCGCCGAGGCCGCCCTCACCGCCCAGATCGCCAAGGGGGAGGGGGAGCTGGACTACCTGGACAGCGTGCTGGAGAGCGTCCTCCTGGCCGAGGGGGACCGGGACCTGCTGGAGATCCGGGGAGAGCTGGAGCGGGAAGGGTGGCTGCGCCGGCCCCGGGGGGCCAAAAAGGAGATGAAGACCCAGTCCCGGCCGCTGGCCTTCACCACCAGCCGGGGCCTGCGGGTCCTGGTGGGCAAGAACAACACCCAGAACGACCACCTCACCACCAAGCTGGCCGGCCGGGACGATCTGTGGCTCCACGTCCAGAAGATCCACGGCTCCCACGTCATCCTCTGCCTGAACGGGGGCGAGGCCGACCCCCAGAGCGTGCTGGAGGCCGCCCAGCTGGCCGCGTGGTACTCCCAGGCCAGGGAGGGCGGGGCGAAGGTGCCGGTGGACTACACCCCGGCGCGATATGTGAAAAAGCCCCACGGGGCCAAACCGGGGATGGTGGTCTACACCACCTACCAGACCCTCCTGGCCGAACCCAAACCCCCGGAAAAGAAGGTCTAGTTCCCGCGGTGCGCGGCGGAGCTGTTTTGGCGCTGAGGTTTGCCCGCAAAAGGGACTGGGGGCCGTCTTTTTGAAAAGACGGCCCCCAGTCCCTTTTTGCTCTCGGCTCCGGCGTCAACGCCCGGCCGGCCCCGCGTCCGCCGACCCGGCCCGCTGCCGGCGGTAGAGCAGATACCCGCCCGCGGCCAGCAGGGCCACGATGCTGACCCACTGGGAGGTGGAGAACCACCCAAAGCGCCCCCTGGCCGCGTCCCCCCGCAGATACTCCAGCCCGAAGCGCCCCACGCCGTAAGTCGCCAGATAGGTGAACAGCAGTGCCGCCGCGTCCCAGCCGCGCAGGTAGAGCCCCAGCAGCAGCGCGAAGATGCCCAGCTCCAGCGCCGCCTCCGCCAACTGCACCGGGAACAGGGGGATCCCGGCGGGCGTCCCCAGGGGGTTGGCCGGATAGGTGACGGCCAGCGGGCCGTCGTAGGGCACGCCGAAACAGCATCCGGCCAGAAAACAGCCCACCCGCCCGAAGGCGTGGGCCAGCGGCAGCAGCGGGAGGCCCAGCCGGAGATAGGGCCGGGGGTCGATACGGTGGAGCCGGTGAGCCAGCCACACCCCGAAAAGCCCCGCCGGGAGCCCGCCGTAAAAGACAAAGCCGCCGCCCAGCAGGGCGCTGAGGTAGTCCGGCTCCGTCAGGCGGCTCAGGTCCACCGCCGCCCAGTTCAGCGCCAGATAGGCGGCCTTTGCCCCCACTACGCCCAGCGCCAGCGCGTAGGTTACGAGGAGGAGGAAGTCCTCGATCTTCTGTCCCGCCCGGCGGACCAGCGCCCAGCCCACCGCTCCGGCCGCCAGGAGCCCCAGGGCGATCATGCCCCCATACCCGCTCAACTGCGTCTGCCTCGCCCCCTTTTCAAAAAAACGCGGCCCGGCAAGCTCGCCGGGCCGCCGCGTCGGTCGGACAGGACCGCCTGAGCGCTCAGCTCAGCGCGGCGAGACCGCCCACACAGGCCACGCAGGCCACCAGGGTCACGATGCCCAGGATCGTCCCGATGATCGAGCACACCAACCCGCCGGTCGCCATGCCGTTTTCCGGGGTCTTGCTCCTGGCCACAGCGCCCATGATGATGCCCACCACGCCCAGAAGTATACCCAGCCACTGGAAGATAAAGTCGAACACGATGGAACAGATGCCCAGAATCAAAGCCGCGACTGCCATACCGGTTTTCCTCCTTTTCTCTCTTTTTCTTTTCTCCACGAAGGAGAGTATACCTGAGTATAACACAGCCACTTCCAAAATGCAAGATAAAAATAAGTGCAAATTATCATGTAAAATCAGCGTGTATACTCTATGTATTTTTTTCGGTACACTTGGGACGGGGTAAGGAGGTCAGGCCCATGTTTCATGTGAGTCGCACAGAGTATGTCAACAAGACCTTTCGCCTGCCCAAAGAGCTGTCCGAGCGCCTGGAGCAGGTCGCCCAGGCGGAACGGGTCTCCATGAATCAGCTGGTCGTCCAGTGCTGTCAATACGCGCTGGATCACATGGAGGAAGCGTAGCGCCCGCCGGACGACAAAAAAGGTGAGACCCGGTGGGTCTCACCTTTTTGCCGCCGCCGCGCGGTCTTCAGGCTTCCAGCGACGACTCTGCGATGACCTTGCGGGGCTAGGCGGTGTTCTATGCTGTTCCTTGCAGGGATAGGCGGTGTTCTCTGCTGAACGTCACAGGATTAGGCGCGCGGCAGCCGCGGCGTCTTGCTCTGAACGTCGCCGGGCTTGCCGGCGGCTTATGGGCGAAAAAAGAAGGGGCCGAAGCCCCTTCTTTTTTTACTGGCCCAGGATGTTCTGGCACAGCCGCCACAGGAGGGTGGCGGTCTGGGCGCGGGTGGCGCTGCCCAGGGGGTCCAGGGTGTCCTGGCTCACCCCGGTCACCAGCCCCGCGGCGTTGGCCCAGGCCATGGGCTCCACGGCGTAGGCGCTGATCTGCCCCGCGTCCAGGAACCGGCTCAGGTCCGCCCGGCCGGTCACGTCCCGGCCCTTCAGGGCGGCGTAGCGGTAGAGGATGGCGGCCATCTGCTCCCGGGTGACCGGGTCCTCCGGGTGGAAGGCCCCGTCGCCCATGCCGTTGACCACGCCCCGGTCGGCAGCCCAGGCCACCGCTCCGGCGTACCAGGTCCCCTCGGCCACGTCGGAGAAGGCCCCTCCGGCCACGGCGGGGCTGCCCTCCAGCCGCCACAGGACGGTGACCACCATCGCCCTGGAGGTGGTGAGCTGGGGCGAGAAGGCCCCCTCGGCGGTGCCCACCATCATCCCCTTGTCGTAGACGTAGGCCACCGCGTCCTCATACCAGCTCCCCAGCTCCACGTCGGCGAAGGGGGTCTTGGCGGCGGTGGTCTGACCGGTGGGCTGGCCCATGGGGCTGGGATAGCGCCCGGTGCTCCCGGTGCTCCCGGACCCGCCGGAGCCTCCGGAACCGCCGGAGCCGCCGCTCCCGCCGGACCCGCCGGTCCCGCCGGAGTCCTCCCCGGTCTGGACGCTGGCGTCCAGGTCGGTCCATCGGGAGGTGTAGAGCCCGTCCAGCTCGCCCAGGCCGGCGGCGGTGACGGTGGTCCCCTTGGTCAGCCCGGCCAGCGTCCCCGACAGGGTGGCGGCGCCGAAGCTCCCCGTCCGGGCCACGGCGTAGAGGCTGACCAGGCCGGTCTGGCTGTCATAGCGGAAGGACTGGTACACCCCCGCCGCGGCCTTGGGCTCCGGCCGGACCCCCTCGGCGGCGGGCTCCACCCGCAGATTCACCTGGGCGGCCACGGCGATGGCCTGGGGCATGGCGGTGTAGTTCACCTGCTCCTGACTCGGGGCGGTCAGGGCCACCAGGGCCGGCGCGGGAGTCTCCGCCGCGCCGGTGTCGGCCAGCGCCGTCCCGGCGGTCTCCGCCGGCGCTTCGGCGGGGACGGGGGCCGGCGCTTCGGCGGCCTCCGCCGCCGCGGTCACGGCCTTCACCAGCTCCCCGTCGGGGGCAAAGATGGCGGTCGCCCGGCTCTGGGGGGCGATGGTCAGGTCCGGGGCGGCCTGGGGCAGGGTCATGGTCAGGGAGGTGCTGGTCAGCCGCTGGCCGGTCAGGGCCTGGGCGTCC
>CANRBW010000029.1 GCA_947628975.1 uncultured Oscillospiraceae bacterium
CACGCGGAAGCGCACCTTGGGCATATCCAACCCCGTCAGTTCCTCCTGGATGCGTCCCTCCAGCAGACGGGCCTTCCCCTGCCTGAGCGTGGAAAGTGTTTTGCCTTTACACGTCGCTTCCTCCATGGCTTGGTCCAGCTTTTGCCGGAGGGTCTCCAAAGCCTCGGCGGAGAACTGGATCTGGTCCAGCTCCGCCCGACAGCGCTCCAGGTAGGCCAGCATATCGGCGGTGGTGGCGCCGTACTTCCGCCCCAGGCGGTGGATCTGTTCCAGGCGGCTCTCCACCCCATCCAGCTCGCCGGGCTCCATGTCCAGGGAGTCCTGGAGCGCCCGGACCCGCTCGGCCAGGTCCTGGACGGCGTAGCGCGCCTCGTCGGCCTGCTCCGCCAGGGCGGCGAACTCCTCGCTGGCCCGTCCTCCGCCGCTGAGGGCGTCGGCGGCCCGGTCCAGCAGGTCCACCGCCCCGGCGCTGTCCTCGTCCCCGGAGAGGGCGGCGTGGGCCTGGGCGGCGGCGCTCATCAGCCGCTCGGCGTTGCGGAGGAGGTCCCGGCGCCGGGTCAGCGCCTCCTGCTCCCCCTCCTTCAGCCCCGCCTGCTCCAGCTCGTCGATCTGGTAGCGCAGGGCGTCCAGCCGCCGCTCCTTTTCCGACTCGTCCATCCGTAGGGCGGCGATCTCCCGCTCCAGGGCCAACACCTGCCCGTAGGCGGTCCGGAACTCCGCCAGAGGCCCCTCCTCCAGGTCGCCGAAGCGGTCCAGATAGGAGAGGTGGCAGGCCGGGTCCAGGAGTTGCTGGCCGTCGTGCTGGCCGTGGATGTTCACCAACTGGTCCCCCAGGGTCTTCAGCTGGGACACCGTCAGCATCCGGCCGTTGGCCCGGCAGAGGTTCTTCCCGTCGGCCTGGATCTCCCGGCGGAGGAGCAGTTCCCCGTTCTCGTCCGGGGCGATGTCGTTCTCCCGGAACCAGTCCAGGGCCGGCAGGTCCCGGAACAGCGCCTCCACACAGGCCGCGCGGCTCCCGGTGCGGATCAGGTCCCGGCTGGTGCGCTGGCCCAGGATGGCGCTGATGGCGTCCACCACGATGGACTTGCCCGCGCCGGTCTCGCCGGTGAGGACGTTGAAGCGGGGGCCGAAGGACATATCCGCCGACTCGATCACCGCGATATTCTCGATGTGGAGCTGTGCCAGCATGGCCCTCTCCCCCCTCAGGACAGCATATCCCGGATCGCGCCGCAGAAGGCCTGGGCGCTCTGGGTGGTGCGCAGGATCAGAAGGACGGTGTCGTCCCCGGCCAGGGTGCCCACAAGGTCGGGGATGTCCATGCCGTCCAGGGCCGCCCCGGCGGCGGAGCCCAGGCCGGGCATGGTCTTGACCACCACCAGGTTCTGGGCCTGGTCGTAGCTGACCACCCCTTCCCGGAAGATGGTCTTGAGCCGCCCGGTGACGTTGACCGCCTCCTTGCTGTCGGACAGGGCGTAGCGGTAGCTCCCCTGCCCGGTCAGCTCCTTGACCAGGTGGAGCTCCTTGATGTCCCGGGAAATGGTGGCCTGGGTGGCCTGGATGCCCCGGCGGCGCAGCTCGGACAAAAGCTGCTCCTGGGTCTCCACCGGCACGGTGGACACGATGGACAGGATCTCTCTGTGCCGTCTCGCCTTCAACGGGCTCACCTCCTTCCCAGTTTTTGGTTCAGGATCTCGTAAAAGCTCCGGCCGGTCAGCCGGACCAGACGGGTCTGGCGCTGGGAGCGGGCGATCTCCACCCGGTCCCCGGGCTGGAGCTGGAAGGCCCGCCCGCCGTCCACCGAGAGGTAGGCGGTCTTTCTCCGTCCGCCCCCGGTGCGGATGCTGACCGTCCGCTGGGCGTCCAGCACGAAGGCCTTGGCCTGGAAGGCATGGGCGCAGATGGGGGTGCAGACGATGCTCTGGGCGGTGGGCTCCACAATGGGCCCACCCGCGGACATGGAGTAGGCGGTGGAGCCGGTGGGGGTGCTGACGATCACGCCGTCCCCGGCGAACTCCGAGATCAGCACCTGGTCGCCGTAGACGGCCAGGTCCAGCACCCGGGCCACCGCGCCCTTGGTGACCACCGCGTCGTTCAGGGCCAGGTCCCGGAAGACGGTCTTCCCGCCCCGGATCGCCCGCACGTCCAGCATCATCCGGGCCTCGATGGTGTACTCCCCCGCGGGGAGCTTGGCCAGCTGGGCCAGTTCCCCGTGCTCCAGCTCCGCCATAAAGCCCACGCTGCCCATGTTGACCCCCAGGATGGGCACCTTGTACGCCTCGGCGTCCTTGGCGGCGTGGAGGATGGTGCCGTCGCCCCCGAAGCAGATGAGCACATCCGCCTGGGCCAGGCCCTTCTTCAGCGCGGTCAGCTCCACCTCCTTGGGGAGCTCCGCCGGAACGGCCCCCTTCTCCAGCTCAAAGGGCAGGCACATCAGCACCTTCACGCCGGAGCGCTCCAGCAGGGCCTTCACCGACCGGGCCGCCTTCAGCCCCCGGTCCCGGTAGGGGTTCGGACTCAACACCACTGTCATGCTTACGATCCCTCCAATGCCTCGTGGGAGGCCTCCACCAGCGCCTTCAGCTCCGGCGGCTCCGCCGGGGCGCGGTCCGGCGGGACCAGATGGCCCAGATACTCGATATTCCCCTCCGGCCCCTTGATGGGGGAAAAGGTCATGGCCCTTACCGCGAAGGAATTCTCGCCGGCGTAGCGCAGAAAGTTTTCCAGCACCTCCAGGTGGGTCCCCTTGTCCCGGACCACACCTTTTTTGCCCACCTTCTCCCGGCCCGCCTCGAACTGGGGCTTGACCAGGCAGACCGCCTCCCCCTCCGGCCCCAGGACCCCCCGCAGGGCGGGGAGGATGAGCCGCAGGGAGATGAAGGACACGTCCACGCTGGCGAAGTCCAGCGCCTCCGGGATCTGCTCGTGGGTGAGATAGCGGGCGTTGGTCCGCTCCAGGGCCACCACCCGGGGGTCGGTGCGGATCTTCCAGTCCAGCTTGCCGTAGCCGGTGTCCACGGCGTAGACCTTGGCGGCCCCGCGCTGGAGCATACAGTCGGAAAAGCCGCCGGTGGAGGCGCCGATGTCGGCGCAGAGCTTCCCGGTCAGGTCGAGGTGCCAGAGGTCCATGGCCTTCTCCAGCTTCAGCCCGCCCCGGCTCACATAGGGGGAGGCGGGACCCTTGACCTCCAGGGCCGCGTCCTCCTCCACCGGGGTCCCCGCCTTGGTCACCTTCTGGCCGTTGACCAGGACCAGCCCGGCCATGATGGCGGCCTGGGCCTTCTGCCGGCTGGGGCACAGGCCCAGCTCCACCAGGGCCACGTCCAGACGCTTTTTGGTCATCTCCCCATGGCCTCCCTCACCCTGGTCTCGATGGTGGCCCCGTCCAGGCCGCACAGCCGCCGCAGGTCCCGGACGCTGCCGTGGGTGACGAAGCCCTCCCCGGTGTTGCAGAGGGTCAGGCTCCTCACCTCCACCCCCGCCAGGGCCAGCTGGGCGGCCAGCTCCCGGCCCACGCACCCCTGGGCGGCGCACTCCTCCGCCACCAGGACCCGCCCGGTCTTTCGGACGCTCGCCAGCACCGGGGCCCAGTCCGCGGGGCGCACGCACTGGAGCTTGAACACCTCCGCCTCCACCCCCTGGGCCCGGAGGGCGCGCTCCGCCTCCAGCACCGGGTTGACGGTGTCGCCATAGGTGACCAAGGTGACGTCCTTCCCCTCCCGGAGGCGCAGGGTCTTCCCGCCGTCAAAGGCGCCGCGGTAGTCCCCCTCTCCCCCTCTGGGGTAGCGGACGGCCACCGGACCGGTACACCGCTCCACCGCCCAGGCCAGCATATCCCGCAGTTCCCGAAAACACCCCGGCGCCAGGACGGTCATGCCGGGGACCGAGGAGAGGTAGGCCACGTCGAAGACGCCGTGGTGGGTCTCGCCGTCCTCCCCCACCAGCCCGGCCCGGTCCACCGCCAGCACCACATGGAGGCGGCTGATGGCCACGTCGTGGAGGAGCATATCATAGCCCCGCTGTAAAAAGCTGGAGTAGACCGCGAACACCGGGACCAGCCCCTGCTGGGCCATGCCGGCGGCCATGGAGACCCCGTGGCCCTCGGCGATGCCCACGTCGAAAAACCGCTGGGGAAACGCCTGGGCAAAGCCGTCCAGGCCGGTGCCGGAGCGCATGGCGGCGGTGATGGCGCAGACCCGGCGGTCCTTGCGGGCCAGCTCGGTCAGGGCCTGGCCGAAGACGGAGGAGTAGCTCGGCCCAGCGGGGGCGGTCAGCTCGCCGGTGGCCAGGTCGAAGGGGCCGACGCCGTGGAACCGGTCCGGGGCGGCCTCGGCGGGTGGAAAGCCTTTTCCCTTTACAGTCTTGATGTGGAGGAGGACCGGACCCTCTACGCCGTCCCGCGCGTAGCGCAGCAGCCTGGTCAGCAGCTTCACGTTGTGGCCGTCCACCGGGCCCAGGTAGGTGAAGCCCATGTTCTCAAACATACTGCACGGCAAGAGGGCGTCCTTGATGGCGGTCTTGACCCGGTGGTTGAATTTGTAGAGCTTCCGGCCCACAAAGGTGGCGTCCATCACCCGGCGGTAGCCCTTTTTGAAGCTCAGATACTGGGAGCGCAGCCGCTGGCGGGCCAGGTAGCGGGACATCCCGCCCACGTTCTGGGTGATGGACATCCCGTTGTCGTTGAGGATGACCAGGAGCTTTTCCCCGCTCTGCCCCGCGTTGGACAGCCCCTCGTAGGCCAGGCCGCCGGTGAGGGCGCCGTCCCCCAGCAGGGCCAGGACGTGGTAGTTCTTATTCTGTAAAGTTCTTGCCCTTGCCATCCCTAGGGCCACGGAGACGGCGTTGGAGGCGTGCCCGGCGATGAAGGCGTCGGTGACGCTCTCCTCCGGCTTGGGGTAGCCCGCCACGCCCCCCAGGGAGCGCAGGGTGTCAAAGCGCGGGGCCCGGCCGGTGAGGAGCTTGTGGCTGTAACACTGGTGGCCCACGTCAAAGACCAGCCGGTCCCGGGTCAGGTCGAAGACCCGGTGGATGGCCACGGTGATCTCCACCGTGCCCAGGCTGGAGGCCAGGTGGCCGCCGGTCCGGGACACGGTGCCCAGGATGGCGCCCCGGAGGCGGTCGCACAGGTCGGCGGCCTGCTGGTCGTCTATGGTTTTCAGGTCCAGCTGGTCGAAGGACTCCACGCTCTCACCCGCCTTTCCCCTTCCGGGCCGGTCTTTTCAGAATTCCCGCCGGGCCAGCTCCTCCGCCAGGGCCCGGAGGAGGCCGCTGTCCTGGTAGGGCTCCAGCGTCTGGCACGCCTCCCGGCTCAGCCGCTCCACCCACTGCTGGCACCGCTCCAGGCCCAGCAGGGTCACGAAGGTGGTCTTGCCGCTGGCCCGGTCCGAGCCGATGGGCTTGCCCAGGACCTGGGCGGTGGCGGTCACGTCCAAAATGTCGTCCCGGATCTGGAAGGCCAGGCCCAGCCGCTGGGCGTAGCCCTCCACCGCCGCCATTCTCTCCCCGTCGGCGCGGGCGGCGATACAGCCCAGCCGGGCGGCGCAGGCGATCAGCGCCCCGGTCTTGAGGCGCTGGAGCTCCTCGGTCTCCGCCAGGGAGAGGGCGCGGCGCTCCCCCTCCATGTCCAGGATCTGGCCGCCCACCATCCCCTGGGGCCCCGCCGCCTCCGACAGGGCGGACACCGCCGCCAGCCGCTGATCCGCGGTCAGCGTCTCCGCCCCGGCGATCTGGCCGAAGGCGGCGGTCAACAGACCGTCCCCGGCCAGGATGGCGGTGGCCTCGCCGTAGACCTTGTGGTTGGTGGGCTTGCCCCGGCGCAGGTCGTCGTCGTCCATGGCGGGGAGGTCGTCGTGGATCAGGGAGTAGGTGTGCACCATCTCCACCGCGCAGGCCAGGGGCAGGGCCGCCTCCGGCTCTCCGCCGCACATCCGGCAGGTCTCCAGGGTCAGCACCGGGCGCAGACGCTTTCCCCCCGCCAGCAGGCTGTACTCCATGGCCGGGTAGAGCTCCCCCCTGGGGGGCTGTCCGGCGAAGACCGCCCGGAGCCGGTCCTCCACCATGGCCACGTCCCCGGCCACCTGGGCCCGCAGCGCCTGGTCCATCACGGCGCCTGGAAGGGGACCTCCACCGGCTCCCCGTCCGGGCCGGCGGTGAACTTGCTCACCTGCTGTTCCGCCTTGTCCAGCAGGGCGGTACAGCGCTTCAACAGCTCCGTCCCCTCGGCGAACAGGGCCAGGGACTGCTCCAGGGGGGTCTCCCCCCGCTCCATGGCGGCGACGATCTCCTCCAGCCGGGCCATGGCCTCCTCAAAGCTGGGCGTGGGTTTTTTCGCGGGCATCTCCCTCATCCTTTCTCCACCCGGCACGGCACGCTCCCGTCCCGAAGCCGCAGGGTGAACGTCTCCTCTTTTCTCAGCGCCCTGGCCGTGGTCAGGACGCGCTCCCCCTTCTGGGGGATGGCGTAGCCCCGGCTCAGCACCTTCAGCGGGCTCAGCGCGTCCAGCTTGGCCGCCGCGGCGGCGAAGCGCTCCCGGTCCCCGGCCAGACTGCCCCTCAGCGCGGCGGTCAGCCGCTCGCTCTGGCGGTCCAACAGCTGCCGCCGGTCCCCGATCAGGCCGGCGGGGTCGCGCAGGGCCCGGCTCTGGGCCAGCTGGCGAAGCCGCGTCCTGGCCAGGGAGAGCTCCTGGCGCGTCCGCTGTCCCAGCCGGGCGCTCACCTGGTGGAGATAGCCGTAGACGTCGTTCTGGTCCGGGACGGCCAGCTCGGCGGCGTTGGAGGGGGTGGCCGCCCGGAGGTCGGCCACATAGTCGGCGATGGTCACGTCCGGCTCATGGCCCACCGCGGAGATGACGGGGATCCCGGAGCGGTAGATGGCGCGGGCCACCCTCTCGTCATTGAAGCACCACAGGTCCTCCATGGACCCGCCGCCCCGGCCGGTGATGATGAGGTCGGCCACCGCGTGGGCGTTGGCGTAGTCCAGGGCCCTGGCGATCTCCCCGGCGGCCTCGGCCCCCTGGACCCGCACCGGGAGGACGCAGACCCGCGCCAGGGGCCAGCGGGCCTCCAGGATCCGCAGCATATCCCGCACCGCCGCCCCCACCGGGGAGGTGACCAGGGCGATCTTGCGGGGGTAGGCCGGGATGGGCTTTTTGTGCCGGGGGTCGAACAGGCCCTCGGCCTGGAGCCGCGCCTTCAGCTGTTCAAAGGCCAAGTGGAGGTCCCCCACCCCCTCGGGCATCATGGCAGAGACGTAGAGCTGGTACGCCCCGTCCCTGGGGAAGACGCTGACCCGGCCCATGGCGGTGACGGTCATGCCGTTCTGGGGGCGAAAGCGCAGGTGGATGGCGCTGGACTTGAACATCACGCACCGGAGGGTCCCGGTCTCGTCCTTGAGGGAGAAGTAGTGGTGCCCGGAGGGGTACGCCTTGTAGTTGGACACCTCGCCCCGAACCGTCACCGCCGCCAGGCCGGCGTCGTTGTCCAGAAGGTCCTTGATGTAGGCGTTCAGGGCGGTGACGGTGTAGATGTAGTTATCCATGGGTGCTCTCCCACGCCCGGTAGGTCAGGATGGCCGTCCCCATGGCGTTGTCCGCGGCGTACTCCGGCGCGGCGAACACCGCCTGGCAGAACTCGGTCATGATATAGCGCAGGCGGCTGTTGGAGGACACGCCGCCGGAGCACAGCACCGGCAGACCGGGGTAGGCGTCCTGGGCGGCGGCGGTCACCCGGCAGACCACGTCGGCCAGGGTGTCCAGCACGAACCGGGCGATCTCCTGGGGCTCCGCCCCCGCCTCCGCCTTGGCCTTGACCTGGTTCTCCATCCCGGACAGGGAGAAGGTGAGCCCGTCGGTCTTGACCCGAAAGGGCTTGAGCTCTCCCCTGGCCTGACCGGACAGGGCGTCCAGCGCCTTCCCCGCCGGGAAGCTGAGGCCCAGAAGGACGCCGGTGCGGTCGATGAGCTGTCCGGCGGAGAGGTCGGTGGTGCCGCCGATGGCCTGGACCGCCACGGCGGACCCCTGGGGCGTCGCCTTCAAAAGCTCGGTGGTGCCGCCGGACAGATGCCAGGCCAGGAAGGGCCGCTCCAGCAGCTCCATGCGCCCCGCGCTCCAGGCCGCGGCGGCCAGGTGCCCCTGCTGGTGGCTCCAGGGGAAGAAGGGCACCCCCAGGGTGTGGGCCGCCACCCTGGCCTGGGAACAGCCGGCCATGAAGCAGGGCATATAGGACTCCTCGATCTCCCTGGGGGCCCGGCTTGCCCCTACGGCCACCGTCTCCCCCGAATGGCGGTCAAAGAGGGCGCGGGTCAGCTCCGGCAGACGCTTGACGTGCTGGAACAGCGCCTCCTGCTGGCGCAGGCCCAGCGCCCCCGCCGGGACCTCCAACAGTTGGCGGCTCTGGATCTGCTCCTCCGGGGAGAACCAGGCCACCGAGGTGGTGTAATTGCTGGTGTCAAAGGCCAACGCGCCCCGCATCATTCCCCATCTCCCTCTGTGTGTGCTCCGTCGGCGGCCCGGTCGGCCGCCGGCTCCGTCTCCGGAAACCGCTCCCGGACGAAGGTGCCCAGGATGCCGTTGATGAAGGCGCAGGCCTCCGGGGTCTCGTAGCCCTTGGCGATCTCCACCGCCTCGTTGATGGAGGCGGAGGTGGGCACGTCGTCCATGTAGAGGATCTCGTACATGGAACAGCGCATGATGGCCACCGCCACCCGGTCGATCCGGGAGAATCGCCAGTTCTGCGCGTAGGTCTCGATATAGCCGTTGAGCTCGTCGCTGTGGCGGTATACGCCGGTCACCAGCTCCACGATGTAGGCCTTCTGCTTGGCGTCGGGGAACTTGGCGTACAGCGGCTCCTCCGCCCCCAGGCGGGCGAATGCCTCCGGGGTCAGGAATTCCTCCAAAAGGCACTGGGCGCTCTCCTGGGAAAAGCTCAGCTCAAATACGAAATGGACCGCGATCTCACGGGCGTTGGTGCGTGTCATAGGACGATGCCTCCCCACCGGCGCTGGACGATCCCGCCGAAGCTGCGACTGGTATAACTTGTATTATATACAATGCTTGCATAAAAGGAAACCCCCAAAAGGGGGAAATCTTTCTTTTTCTCCCCCGGGACCGGGGAGAGGACAAAAAACCGCCGGGGCCAGCGGGCCCCGGCGGCTCGGCGCGGAGAGAGGGGTTACTTGCGGTCCTTGGGACCCCGGTGGAAGCTGATCCCGGCCACCTGGATATTCACCTGGCTGACCTCCATGCCGCTGGTGTTGCTCACGGCGGTCATCACCGCGTCCTGGACCTTTCTGGCCACGTCAGGGATGGCGTAGCCATACTGGATGAGGATGGAAATATCCACCGCCACCTGGCCGTTGGCCACGGTCAGGCGGACGCCCTTGGAGTAGACCTTCCTGCCCATCAGCTCGGCCAGGTCGGTGGACAGGTTGGCGGCCAGACTGCTGACCCCTTCAACCTCCATGGCGGCGGAGGCGGCAACCACGGCCAGGACCTCGTCGGCGATGTTGATGGTGCCCAGCTCGTCGGGGTAGGAGATGTATTCTCTGGTTTCGCTCATACGCTCAGCGCTCCTTTTCGCGGCCCGGTCGGCCCGTTTGGGAAGAACTCACGGTAGTATTATACCATAAATATTCCCGTTGACAATGGCTTTTCCAGTTTTTTTTGCGGCCTCACTCCCCGGCGTTCAGGTAGCGGATCACCCCCTGGGCGATCCCCTGGGCCATGCTGGTCTGGTAGGCGTCGTCCTCCAGGCGGAGGAGCTCCTCATGGCAGGTCATAAAGCCGGTCTCCACCAGCACCGCGGGGGCGGCGGTCTCCCGCAGGACCACGAAGTTGGCCGAGTCGATGTCCCGGTCCACCGCCCCGGTGAAGGCGCAGGCCGCGTCCTGGACCCTGCAGGCCAAAGCCTTCCCCGACTGGCTTTCGGGGTAGTAGTAGACGTACAGCCCCTGGAAGTCGAAGTCCCGCTCCGCGGCGTTGCAGTGGACGCTGACAAAGAGGTCCGCCCCGCGCTGGTTGGCGACCCCGGCCCGGTCGTAGAGGTCCATATACACGTCCTCGTCCCGGAGCATCACGGTGGTATACCCCAGCGCCCCCAGGATGTCCCGCAGTTTGGTGGCCATGGAGAGGGTCAGGTCCTTCTCCGCCACCCCCTCGTGGATGGCGCCGGAGGCGCTGCCCCCGTGGCCGGCGTCCACGGCGATGATGTGGCGGCCCGGCTCCACGGGAAGCTCCTCCAGGGGGGCCAGGATCGGGTCTATGTACCAGGGGGCGAAGATGGAGGCGGTGTAGGTCCCCTGGTCCCAGGCCACCCGACAGCCCAGGGTCTCGGAGAAGAAGCGCAGGGGCACCATGGTGTAGCCCTGGTCCCCGTAGGCCACCAGCCCGGCGGGCACGCCGTTGGGCAGGGGCTGGACCTGGCCGTTGACCAGGGCCTCGGCGGAGCCCAGGGTCAGCTCGATCACGTCCTCTCCCCTGGTGACGCGCACCTGGGCCTCCGCCTCCGGAAGCCACTCCACCTGGGCCTCCAACGCCTCCGCCAGCAGGCGGAGAGGGGCCAGGGTCCGCCCGTCTACGATCACGCCGGGCATCTCCCCCTCGATGGGCTGGCCGTTCAGGCGCAGCTCCACCTTGGGCAGGTCCCGGAGCTCTCCGGGGCAGTCCAGCTGGTAGTCGTAGACGGCGGCGGACACGCTCTCCCCAAAGTCGGCGCGGCAGGTGCCGGGCAGGGCGGAAAAGGCCAGGGCAAGGGTCAGGAAAAAGGGAAAAAGGCGGTGGCGCATGGGGTCAACCTCGTTTCGTCGGTTTTCCCCATTTTACCCGAAAACCCGGCCCCGGTCAAGCGGCCATTTTCTGGGCGGTCACGCCGGGGCGGTGTAGGGGGCCAGCTCCAGGCGGACGTAGTACCCCTGGCCGTGCTTGCACACCGGGCACACCGCCGGGGCGGCGGAGGCGTGGATGACCTGGCCGCAGTTGAGGCAGACCCAGGCGGTCTCCCCGTCGGCGAGGAAGAGCTTGTCCTGGTCCAGGAGCTGGGCGAAGCGCTCGAAGCGCTGGGCGTGGGTCTTCTCGATACCGGCGATCATGGTGAAGGTGTGGGCGATGACGTCAAACCCCTCCTGGGCGGCCACCTTGGCGAAGGAGGCGTAGACGGCGTCGTGCTCCTCGTTCTCGTTTCGGGCGGCGGCCCGCAGCAGCTCCGACATATCGCTGTGCAGGTCCACCGGGTAGTCCCCGTCCACCGCCACCTTCTGCCCCGACAGGGGCTGGAGCAGGTCGTAGAAGATCTTGCCGTGGGCCCGCTCCTGGTCGGCGGTGAACAAAAAGACCTTCTCCAGCACCTCCAGGCCCTTCCGCTTGGCCAGGTCCGCGGCGTAGGTGTAGCGGTTCCTGGCCTGGCTCTCCCCGGCGAAGGCGCGCATGAGGTTGCGCCGGGTCTCGCTGTTTTCCAACTTCACAGACGACATAAAGACTCCCCCTTATCCTGTGGATAGGGGGAGTCTTGCCATTTTGTGGGCCTTTTATGCGTCCAGCCGCTGGGCCACGGCGTCCAGAAAGCCCTGGGTGGTGACCTTCTGGGCGGGGGCCTCTCCCTCCCAGAGCCCGGCCAGGTCGCCGGTCATCACGCCGCTCTCGATGGCGTCGATAGCGGCCCGCTCCAGCTTTTGGGCGAAGGCGGTCAGGGCGGCGTTGCCGTCCAGCTCCCCACGCTTGCGCAGGGCGCCGGTCCAGGCGAAGAGGGTGGCCATGGGGTTGGTGGAGGTCTCCTCCCCCTTCAGGTGGCGGTAGTAGTGGCGGGTGACGGTGCCGTGGGCGGCCTCGTACTCGTACTTCCCGTCCGGGCTCACCAGCACGGATGTCATCATGGCCAGCGAGCCGAAGGCGGTGGAGACCATGTCGCTCATCACGTCGCCGTCGTAGTTCTTGCAGGCCCAGATGTAGCCCCCCTCGGAGCGGATGACCCGGGCCACGGCGTCGTCGATGAGGGTGTAGAAGTAGGTGATGCCCTTCTGGTCGAACAGGGGCTTATACTGGGCGTCAAAGAGCTCCTGGAAGATGTCCTTGAAGCGGTGGTCGTACTGCTTGGAGATGGTGTCCTTGGTGGCGAACCACAGGTCCTGCCCCGCGTCCAGGGCGTAGCGGAAGCAGGAGTGGGCAAAGGAGGTGATGGAGGCGTCGGTGTTGTACATCCCCTGGACCACGCCGGGGCCAGAGAAGTCGAAGATGGTCTGGCGGGTCTCTTTGCCGCTGGGGTCGGTGAACACCAGCTCCGCCCTGCCGGGGCCGGCGGGCTTGAACTCGGTGTTCTTATACACATCGCCGTAGGCGTGACGGGCGATGGTGATGGGCTTCTTCCAGTTTTTCACCACCGGGGAGATGCCCCGGACCATGATGGGGGCCCGGAACACCGTGCCGTCCAGGATGGCCCGGAGGGTGCCGTTGGGGGACTTCCACATCTGGCTGAGCTTGTACTCCTCCACCCGCTGGGCGTTGGGGGTGATGGTGGCGCACAAGCTCAGCCAGATGTGGAAGTC
>CANRBW010000030.1 GCA_947628975.1 uncultured Oscillospiraceae bacterium
CTCAGCCTCTCCGCCCACAAGTTCCACGGCCCCAGAGGGGTGGGGGCGCTCTACGTCCGGAACAGGGCCCCGCCCCGGTGGGCGATGGCGGCCAGCTCCGCCACCGGCTGAATGGTGCCGATCTCGTTGTTGGCCAGCATGACCGAGACCAGGATGGTGTCCGGCCGCAGGGCCGCCGCCAGGGTCTCCGGCCGGACGACCCCCTGGTCGTCCACCGGCAGGAGCTCCACCTGGAAGCCCTGCTTTTGGAGCCACTGGCCGGTGTGGAGGACGGCGTGGTGCTCCACGGCGGAGAGGAGGATGTGCCGCCCCCGCTTTCCCAGGGCCTCCGCCACCCCCCGGAGGGCCCAGTTGTCGCTCTCGGTGCCGCCGGAGGTGAAGAAGACCTCCTCCGCCGGGGCGTTCAGGTAGGCCGCCACCTCCCCTCTGGCCCGCTCCAGGGCCTCCTTGGCCCGGCCGGCGAAGGCGTAGAGAGAGGAGGGGTTGCCGTAGTCCTGGGTGAGGTAGGGCATCATGGCCGCCAGCGCCGTGGGGGAGAGACAGGTGGTGGCGGCGTTGTCCGCGTAGATCATGGCGTATCCTTTCCCGCCCCGGCGGAGGGCCGGGGCGACGGGGTTTATAAACCTATTATAATACTATGTTTATGGGATTTCAAGAGGGGAGCGAAGAAACTTTTTCCCTCGGTTGAAATCCTATCAACCATGTTGTATAATAGGTTTATCAGGGGGGTGGGCGCATGATCGTCTCCACAAAAGGCCGCTACGCGCTGCGGGTGATGATCGACCTGGCCGAGCGCCCCCAGGAGGACTACGTCCCCCTGCGGGAGATCGCCCAGAGGCAGGAGATCTCGGAAAAATACCTGGAGATCATCCTGAAGCTGTTGGTACGGGAAGGGCTGGTGGTGGGCCTGCGGGGCAAGGGGGGCGGCTACCGGCTGAACTGCGACCCGGCGAAGTGCACCGTGGGGCAGATCCTCCGGGCCACCGAGGAGTCGGTGGTCCCCGTGGCCTGTCTGGCGGGGGAGGAGAACCACTGCCCCAGGGCCTCCCAGTGCCGGACCCTTCCCATGTGGGAGCGGCTCCAGAACCTGCTGGACCAGTTTTTTGACGGCGTGACCGTGGCGGACCTGGCGGGCCAGGCCGACGCCATCTAGCCCCTGACCGGGGCGCGGATGACGCCGCCGCCCAGAACCACGTTGCCGCGGTAGAAGACGGCGGCCTGGCCGGGGGTCACCGCCCGGTGGGGCCGGTCGAAGTCCACCCGGACCGTCCCGTCCCGCTGGGGGTAGAGGGTGGCGGAGGCCGCCCGCTGGCGGTAGCGGGTCTGGACCTGGGCCCGGAGGGGGCTGAGGCCGGGGTCGGGGACGATCCAGTTCACCGCCTCGGTGAACAGCCCGGCGGCGTAGAGGGCGGACTCCGGCCCCACGGTGACGGTGTTGCGCGCCATGTCCTTGCCGCAGACGTAGCGCCGCTCCGGCCCGGACAGGCCCAGGCCCCGCCGCTGGCCGATGGTGTAGCGCGCCGCGCCCCGGTGCCGCCCGATCACCCGGCCCTCCAGGTCCAAAAAATCACCGGGGGGATAGCTCCGCCCGGTGTAGCGCTCCAGAAAGGCGGCGTAGTCGCCGTCGGGGACAAAGCAGATGTCCTGGCTGTCCGGCTTGCTGGCGTTGGGCAGACCCAGCCGGGCGGCCAGGGCCCGGACCTGGGCCTTCCGCAGCGCGCCCAGGGGGAAGCGGGTGCGGGCCAGCTGGTCCTGGGTCATGGCGTAGTGGACGTAGCTCTGGTCCTTGCCGGGGTCCACCCCCCGCAGGAGGAGCCAGCGCGCCAGGCGGGGGTCGTAGACCACGCGGGCGTAGTGCCCGGTGACCACCAGGGAGAAGCCCTTGGCCGCGGCGTAGTCCAGCAGATAGCCCGCGCGCATACAGCGGTTGCAGTCCAGGCAGGGGTTGGGGGTGCCGCCGCTCTCATAGACCCGGACGAACCGGTCTATGACCTCCCGCCGGAAGCGGGAGACGCCGTCCAGCACCCCGTGGGGGAGGCCCAGGAGCAGGGCCACCTGGGCGGCGTCCTCCATATCCCGCCAGGAGCAGCAGGCGCTGGGGCCGGTCCAGGCCAGGTCCCCGTTGCGGAACTGGCGCAAAGTGACCCCGGCGCAGGGGATCCCCCGCGTCAGGGTCAGATAGGCGGCCACCGAGCTGTCCACGCCGCCGCTCATGGCGATCAGGGCCCGGTCCGGCATGGGTCAGGCGGTCAGGCCCAGGCGGTCCTTCAGCCTGGCCCGGTCACAGGCGGCGGCCAGCACCAGGAAGACCGCCCCGCTGCCGACGCCCTGGACCAGGGTGCCCAGGAACTGGGGCAGGAAGGCCGCCCAGCTCCGGGTCAAAAGGACGTTGAACAGCCCGTAGAGGGTGGGGGAGACCAGAGCGGCCACCCCCACCGCCGCCAGGTTCTGCCCGCAGAGCAGACGGGGCTTCCGCCGGGTGAAGGGGAGGCAGATCAGGGCCTTGATGACGAAGGTGGCGGGGGCCCACAGGGGGGCGGTGAGCAGGTCGGCCACCGCGCCGCCCACCGCCCCGGCGGCCATGGCCCAGGGCAGGGGGAGCAGACAGGCGGCCAGATAGATCAGCGCGTCCCCCACATGGACATAGCCCCCGGTGGGCAGGGGGATGTGGAGGACGTAGGCGGTGGTGGCGGCCACGGCGGCGGCAAAGAGGGCGGCCAGCACCAGGGGCCGGGACTGGGACTTGCGAGACATGGCAAAAGACTCCTTTCAACAGGGGTCAGCCGGGTCGCTGGGGCGGCCCGGCTGACCGTGGGAGGGACGGCGAGGCGCCGTCACTGGGCGAAGAGGGGGGTGGAGAGGTAGCGGTCCCCGGTGTCGGGGAGGAGGACCACGATGGTCTTGCCCTTGTTCTCCGGGCGCTTGGCCACCTCCAGCGCCGCCCATACAGCGGCCCCGGAGGAGATGCCCACCAGGACCCCCTCCTTCCGGCCCACCAGCCTACCGGTGGCGAAGGCGTCCTCCCCGGTGACGGGGAGGACCTCGTCGTAGACGGAGGTGTCCAGAATGTCGGGGACAAAGCCCGCGCCGATGCCCTGGATCTTGTGGGGCCCGGCCTTGCCCTGGGTGAGGACGGGGGAGTCGGAGGGCTCCACCGCCACCACCCGGACCTCAGGCTTCTTCTCCTTGAGGAACTTGCCCGCGCCGGTGACGGTGCCGCCGGTGCCCACCCCGGCCACGAAGACGTCCACCGCGCCCTCCGTGTCCGCCCAGATCTCCGGGCCGGTGGCGGTGTAGTGGGCGGCGGGGTTGGCGGGGTTGACGAACTGGCCGGGGATGAAGCTGTTAGGGGTCTCCTTGGCCAGCTCCTCGGCCTTGGCGATGGCCCCCTTCATCCCCTTGGCCCCCTCGGTGAGGACCAGCTCCGCGCCGTAGGCGCTCATCAGCTGGCGGCGCTCCACGCTCATGGTCTCCGGCATGACGATGATGATGCGGTAGCCCCGGGCGGCGGCCACGCTGGCCAGGCCGATGCCGGTGTTGCCGGAGGTGGGCTCGATGATGACGCTGTCCGGCTTCAGAATGCCCCTGGCCTCCGCGTCGTCCAGCATGGCCTTGGCCACGCGGTCCTTCACCGACCCGGCGGGGTTGAAATACTCCAGCTTGGCCAGCACCCTGGCCTCCAGGCCCAGCTCCTTTTCGATGTGGGTCAGCTCCAACAGCGGCGTGCCGCCGATCAGCTGGTCGGCGGAGGTGTAGATCTTGCTCATGGCGGTCTCCTCCCTGATGGTCCCGCCGCGGAGGGCGGCGGGCCGGACGGTTTGTCCGGGAATTACCTACTTAATAAATAGGTTGTATGGATTATAGTCCACCCCGCCCCACTTGTCAACCCCTCTGAGGAAAAAATTTCTCCTCCTCCTCCGGCGGCGCGGCGGTTTGCCGACGGGGGAAGAAAAAGTCCGGTTTATGGGACTGTCCCGGCGGTATACTGGGCAGCGTAAGGAAAACCAGACGCCGTAGAGACAGGAGGAAAAGGATATGCGCTATGAGATCCGGTATGTGGGCGGGCACGTGGAGGTCTATCTGGCCGGGGAGTTCCAGTTCTCCGCCGACAACGAGGCGGAGGCCCGCCGGGAGCTGGACGCGGCCTGAGCGCCCCGCGGACAAAAGGACCCGCCCCTGGGGCGGGTCCTTTTGTCCGCGTCAAGGCAGCGGCGGGGCCGCCACTCTGACCGCTTCTCACGGCCCGTCCCGGCGTGCGCCCTGGCCGCGCCGGGGCGGCGGAGGCGGGGGGTCAGTCGGGGATGTAGGCCCGGACCCGGAGGGTGGCGCCCAGGGACTGGGCCAGGTCGCGGCAGCGCTGGATCTCCCCGGGGGTCTTGTCCTTGTCCACCACCGTCATCACCACCTTGGGGACCTGGCGGGCGGCCTTGCGGGTGAAGTCCAGCATGGCCTCCCAGGCCGCCGCCCCGTCCCTGGGCTGGGTGACGGCCAGGTACTCCTCCGCCGAGGAGCCGTTGAGGGAGACCGACACCGTGTCGATCCGCCCGGCCAGCTCCGGGGTGACGTCCCGGCCGTGGATGAGGTTGCCGTGGCCGTTGGTGTTGATCCGCACCGGGGGCAGGGCGGGGCAGGCGGCCTTCAGCGCGTCCACGATGGCGCAGATGGCGTCGAGGCGGTAGATGGGCTCGCCAAAGCCGCAGAAGACGATCTCCCGGTAGGAGAGCAGGTCCCGCCGGGCGAAGTCGGCCAGGGCCTCCTCCACCGTGGGCTCGTGCTCCAGCCAGAGGTCGTCGGCGTAGATGCTGCCCTTGTGGCCGTTGTGGCGCAGGCAGAAGACACAGGCGCAGTCGCAGCGGTTGGTCAGGTTGACGTACAGGGCGCCTTCGTACTCATAGGTGATGGTCATCATGGTGGCAGACTTCCTTTCCGGGCGGCGGGGCCGCCGGTTTTTTTGGTGGGACGGGACCTCCGCCCTCAGGCGAGGCGGAAAAAGGCCATGGCGTTTTGGTAGGTGACCCGGGCCACCTCCTGGACGGGGAGGCCCTTGATCTGGGCCACCGCCTCCGCCACCCGGTAGAGGTAAAGGGAGGAGTTGCGCTGTCCCCGGAAGGGCTCCGGGGTCTGATAGGGCGCGTCGGTCTCCAGCATGATCCGCTCCAGGGGGACGGCCGCCGCCACCTCCGGCACCCGGCGGGCGGTGGGGAAGGTCACGTTGCCGGTGAAGGAGACCATCCACCCCCGCTCCGCCAGGGCGTCGGGGGCGCTGAGGGCGCAGCAGTGGAACACGCCCCGGACGCCGGGGTGGGCCCGGACCGCCTCCAGCACGTCCCGGTGGGCGTCCCGGTCGTGGACGATGACGGGCAGGTCCAGCTCCTGGGCCAGGTCCAGCTGGCGGTGGAAGAAGTCCCGGCTCCGGGCCCGCTCCTGGGGGGACTTGACCCAGTAGTAGTCCAGGCCGATCTCCCCCACCGCCACGCACTTGGGGTGGCGGCAGAGCGCCCGGACCTGGTCCAGGTCTTCAAGGCCCGCGTGGTCCAGGTCCTCGGGGTGGATCCCGGCGGCGAAGTAGAGGCCGGGAAAGCGCTCGGCCAGGTCCCGGCTGGCCAGGGAGCTGGCCAGGTCGCACCCCGGACAGACCACACGGGTCACCCCCTGGCCGGGCAGGGAGCGGAGCAGGTCCTCCCGGTCGCCGTCAAACAGGCTGTCGTAGTAGTGGGCGTGGGTGTCGAACAGCTCCACGGCCTCTCCCTCCCTACCTTAATATACCCGCATTATAAGCCCCGCGGGCCGGAAAAGCAAGGGGGAGCGGGGCGGGAGTTTTCCCCGGTCCGCCAATTTTTGTGCTTTTTTTCCGGAAGAGCCTTGTCAGATGGAGGCGAAAGTAGTACAATGTATCTAACTGTGGGCATGACAGGAGCAGGGCCCACGGCGAAAGCCCCGGGGCTTTCGTCATTCCAATTGGAATGACGAGGGGCCCTGCTCTCGGAAAATTTGAATGAGGTGAGCGAAAATGAGAAGAAGCACGAAGAAGCTGTTGGCCGGCCTCCTGGCCGTCTGCATGCTGGTCAGCCTCCTCCCCGCCTCCGCGCTGGCGGCGGGGCTGGTGGGCGTCTCCGGCGAGACGGCGGAGACCCCGGCCTTGACCGGCCCGGTGGAGGAGGAGACGGACCTCCCCGCCTCAGAGCCGGAGCCTGGACCGGCGGTCCCGGAGGCCGACCCGTCCCAGGGCGAGGCGGCGCCTCCCCAGGAGACGGAGGAGACCCCGGCCCCGGAGGAGGCGGAGGACGAGCCCCAGGCGGAGCCGCCGGTGGTCGCCCTGACCGCCGACGACCAGGGCCGGATCACCGGCGTGACGGTGGAGGCCGACCTCCCCGCGGGGGAGGAGGACGACCCGCTGGTGTACGCCCTGATGGCGGTGCCGGCGGACAGCCCGCTGGCCTACGGCGCGGAGAGCTTTGAGGCGGTGGCGGAGGCCGCCGCCCTGAGTCTGGCGCAGCTCCGGGACGCCCTGGGCGCGGTGACCGGCGAGGCGGTCCCCGGCGGGGCGGCGCGTCAGATTTTGACCCTGACCCTGCCTGAGGGCGGGGCGGCGGAGGACTACGGCTTTGTCGCTCTGCTGGTGTCCCAGGACGGAGGGGAGACCTTCCTGCCCTACTACCCCGGCGTGGGGGAGGAGACCTTCCAGCTCCAGACCCTGCTGGACCAGTACGCCGCGGAGCTCCTGGCGGACACCGACGCGGTGAAGGCCACCCTGGGCGGCATCGGCGTGGACCGGACCGGCCAGGACGGCGCCCGCGTGGTGGGGGACCAGGTCCTCTTCCCCGCGGCGGTGGCCGACGCGGCCCCGGCGGCCAAGGTCAAGCTGGCCCCCCAGACGGAGTATGTGCTGGATGAGGCGGAGCTGAAGACCGTCTTCGGCGAGGGGAACGTCGCCGCCGTGGAAGGCGAGGAGGGCAGCTTCACCGTCACCCTCACCCAGGCGGACAAGCTCTACGACCTCACCCAGGCGGTGTCGGTGAAGCCCCAGGCTCCCCCCGCCGTGTCGGAGGAGGAGGGCGACTTCATCACCGGCGCGGTGGACAGGGGCGAGGGGAAGTTCAGCCTCACCGTGACGCCCCCCACCAAGGGCGATACCGTGGCGCGGACCTACGCCATCTCCGTCACCGGCGGGAAGCTGACCCTGGCCAACGCCACCGGCTTCACCAACGGGGCCATCAGCAACGCCAAGTCTGACGCGGAGGCGAAGGTGGGGACGGAGTACCTCTCCGTGCAGTACACCGCCTCCGCCGACCAGAGCGCGGAGGAGATCCGGGCCGCTCTGGAGAACATCCTCTTCACCCGCGCCGCCGAGGGGGAGACCACGGTGGACATCAGCGCCTCCTACCTGGCCATCCAGCCCGGCGACGTGTTCTACGGCGGACACATCTACCGCCTGAGCGCCTCCAGCGACCTCCTCTCCTGGGAGGCGGCCATGAACAAGGGCTTCAGCGCGGAGTTTGACGACACCTACCCCGGCTGCATCCACTACCCCGTCACCATCTCCTCTGTGGCGGAGAACGGCGTGCTGGTGAACTTCTACCGCACGACGGGGGACACCGGCATCTGGCTGGCCGCCATGCCGGAGGGCAAGTTCGGGTATCAGGGTCTGGACAAGGGCATCTCCTACACCGTGGGGGAGGACGGCCGCCCGACCTACACCGTCAGCCGCAGCGTCACCGCCGAGCTGACCCTGAATCGGAACAACGAAGACTACAAGCGCTGGTGGTGGATCCCCGGCACGCCGGAGTACGGCCAGAACACCGGCTACGGCGGCCTCCCCATGGAGGTGTGGTACCTCAGCAGCGGAAACCCCTACGGCCCCAGCAGCGGCGGCCCCATCTACTTTGGCTACCTGGGCGCGCTGTGGGACGATTTGAACGCCACGACGACCGGCAGGACCACCAACACCCGGTGGCACAGCGAGAACCGGTACTACGTTGTGGAGTGGTCCCCGGCCCTGGGCGAGGACGCGACGAACTACTACACCATCGACAGCCTGGCGGTGGAGCCGGAGGCCCAGCTGCAAAAGACCGTCGCCCTGACCGGCGACGTCACCCTCAGCGGGTCGGCCGGCGGTGTGGTCACCGCTGTGGACGCCGCCAACAACACCGTGGCCCTGGACCCCGCGGGGGAGGGCGAGTGCCAGGTCACCGTCACCGCCGGGGAGGGCAACGCCTTCACCGAGGGCGTGGTGACCTATCTGACCGAACTGGGCCTTGAGGCCGAGCTGGGCGAGGACGGCACGACCCTCACCGTGACCTTCACGCCGGAGACCACGGTGGGCCTGTCCCTGGACCTGAACGCCTATATGACCGTGCCCACCTACTACGTCGCCTCCTACGGCTCCGACGTGGCGGGGGTGGGCACTGGCGCCAAGGGCGCGCCCTACGCCACCGTGAGCCAGGCGGTGACCTCCGCCAACGCCGCCACCCAGGCCAAGGCGACGGTGCTGGTGCTGGACGACCTCACCCTGGCCGCCTCCGCCCCCCTGATCGCCACGACGAAGGCCGGCAAGGACGTCACCGTGAAGAGCGACGCGGGCGCCCCCGTCACCATCACCCGGGCGGCGGGGAACGGCACCAGCCCGATGGCCAACGTGGTCAAGGACGCCAAGCTGACCCTGGAGAACATCATCTTTGACGGCAACTGCCAGGGCACGACCTATACCCTGACCCTCACCCAGCCGAACAGCCCCTTCATGGCCTCGGAGGGCGGCACGCTGACCATGAAGAACGTGACCCTGAAGGACATCAATACCACCGGCAACAACTACAGTCCCAACATCATCTTCGCCATGGGGGGTCAGGTGTCCCTGGAGAAGGTGACCGTCGAGAACTGTACCTCCAAGGGCGGGACGGTCTACGGCAATAAAGCGGAAGGCCCGATCACCCTGAAGGACTGCGTCATCCGGAACAACCGCGCGCTGGAGGCTGTGCCTGGAGAAAACCGGGAAGGTCACCATCTCCGGGAGCACCCAGGTGGTGGGCAACCTCACCACCGCCGACGTCCCCGCAGACGCCCTGGTGTCGGCGAACACCGCCTTCACCCTGGATGGGCTGATGGAGGGCGCGAAGGTCGCCTTTGCCACCAAGACCACGCCGATGCAGGCGGCGGTCAACGTGAAGGAGACGGACCTCCCCTACGTCGCGGCCAGCGACCCGGAGAACTACGCCCTGGTCTGGTGTGACGGGGAGGGCTTCTATCAGGTGACGGAGGGCACGGGCAAGGGCGAGCGCACCGCCGTCACCGGCGGCGTCACCACCACGGCGGACACCCTCTGGCTGGTGTCGGTGGACCAGATGACGGAGCCCTACATCTATGTGGACGGCGTGGACGGCGGCTCCACCGAGGGCGTCGGCGACGACGCCAACGCCGGCACCCGGGAGGCCCCGGTGAAGACCCTGGACGCCGCCCTGAAACTGCTGACCGCCACCCGGAACACCGTGGTGCTGCTGGACGACACCACCTTCGCCGGGCAGTATAACGCCATCAGCGCCACCGCCAACGTGAACGTCACCATCCGCTCCGACACCGGCGAGGCGATCCACACCGTGACGGTGACGCCCTACTCCACCGCCCCGATGAACGCCCAGTTCCACCTGCAAAACAGCGGCGGCCTCCACAACCTGACGCTGGCCGACGTGGTCATCCGCGGCTCGGACAACAACAACAAGCTGGACTGGGGGATGTTCTTCATCGACAGCGGGTGCTCCCTTACCTTAAAGAAGGGCGCCACCCTGACCCATATCAACGCCCGGGCGGTGAACGTCCGGGCCGGGGGCGTGCTGTACATGGAGAGCGGCGCTGTCATCACCGGCAACACCGCCGGCACGAACGCCAGCTACAAAGACCCCGGCAACAACAACACCAACTATAAGGGCACCGCCAACGCCGGCGCGGCGGTGTACATCTGCCCCAAGGGCAAGTTTGTCATGACCGGCGGCACCATCACCGGGAACTACTCCGCCGCCGGCGGCGCGGTGTACGCGGAGAACGGCGGCACCTTCCAGGTGAGCGGCGACGCGGTCATCTTCGGCAACTACACCGCGGCGACCAGCCGCCAGGGCGCGGACGTGTACCTGGGCTATTATAACAGCGCCCTGTCCACCTTCCAGGTGACCGGCGCTCTGACCGGCGGGAGCAAGATCGGCGTGTTCGCCCAGAGAATGCCCGACGAGGCAAGCCCCGTCAAGGCCATCGCCGTGGGCGCGGACGACTACGAGGTCACCGAGGCGGACGCCGGGCACATCCTCTCCAACAAGCCCACCACCGCCGGGGTGCGCCTCCGGGACGCGGAGAAGGAGTCCGACACGGCGATCGCGGAGAACAGCATCGTCCTGGCCACCGACGCGGCCCTGGGGCTCTACATGGTAGAGGGCGGCGCGGCCAAGGGCTACGACACCCTGGAGGCGGCCATCCAGGCCGCCCAGAGCCTGGGCGGCAAGATCACCATCACCGAGCCGGAGGCCATTCAGGCGGATGAGAGCGGCACCCTGCCCGCCGGGGTCACCCTGGAGGACGTGTTCGGGGCCACCTTCGCCGGGGAGGGCCTTCAGGTCACTGTCCAGGCCAAGACCGGCAAGGTGACCGTGACCGGCGGCTCCGCCACGGTGACCCCCTCCACGGAGAGCGGCACCGAGTTCGGCGTGCAGGTGGAGACGGAGGAGAAGAGCCACGACGTGTCCGTCCCCGCCGGGACCGGCGCGTTCACCGTGGACACCACGGCGGTCACCCTCTCCGGCACGGACCTGAAGGATACCCCGGTCACGGTGGACGGGGTGACCTTCACCGGCGCTGACAGCTATGACCTGGATTCGCCCATGAAGGCCGGCGTGACCGCCACCGTGCCCCAGGGCCGCCAGCTCACCCTCCCCGAGGCGACGGCGCTGGAGACCACCAAGGGCGAGGTCACCGTCACCGGCGGCGTCCCGGACGAGGACAAGGTCACCGTGGAGATCCCCGACGGCGCGGCCGCCAAGGTGGGCGGCCAGGAGTACACCGGCCCGGCCAAGCTGGTGGTGGACAAGGAGGGCAACATCGAGGCCCAGGCCCCGGACTTCTACGTCCTGGAGGGCGCTCCCACCGGCGGTGACGGCTCCCTGGCCCACCCCTACAACAACCTCCCCGCCGCGGCCAAGGCCGGGACCGCCTACGGCGCGCACATCTACATTCTCAGCGATCTGACCCTCACCGGCAACGCCGCCTTCAGCGCCACGGGGAAGACCTTCACCGTGGAGAGCCGGAAGGCCGACGGCAGCGAGCTGGGCGAGGGCGACGCGCCCTGGACGGTGACGCGCGCCACCAACTTCACGTCCGCCCCCATGATCACCGTGACCGCGGGGGACGTGACCTTGACCAACGTGACCTTTGACGGCGGGTCCTTCACCGTGAACCTGGCGGAGAAGGGCGGCATCCTGGAGCAGACCGGCGGCCATGTGACCCTGGGCGCGGGGACCACCCTCCAGAACAGCCACAACCTCAGCGGCACGTCCTACTCCCCCGGCGGCGTCCGGGTCCAGGGCGCGAGCGCGGTGCTGGATATGCTGGAGGGCGCTGTCATCCAGAATAACCAGGCCAATGTGGACGGCGGTGGCCTGATCGTCCAGCGGGGCGAGGTGAACATCCAGGGCGGCGAGATTTGCTACAACACCTCCGAGAGCTACGCCGCGGGCATCTACGCCACCACCACCGTGGCCGGAAGGACCGTCCACCAGAGCGGCTTTGTGTCCGTCATCAACATCACCGGCGGCAACATCCACGATAACTTCATGAGGTCCACCAGCGGCGGCGGCGGGGCCGGCATCCTCATCGCCCTCCAGGGCCAGGTGAAGATGACCGGCGGCACCGTGACCCACAACGGCGCGGCGGCCACCTCCGGCTCCTCCGCGGGCATCACCATCTGGAATAACACCACCGGCGTGGGCGGCGTCACCCTGGGCGGCATGGCGGTGATCCGGGACAACTTCATCGGCGCCACCCGCAACACCGACGGCACGGTGAACTACGCCAACGGCACCGAGAGCAACATCTACCTGGCCAAGACCAGCGGCCGGGTGGCCAAGTCCCTCATCGTCAGCACCGATGAGCCGCTGACGGAGGGGGCGTATATCGGCGTCAGCGTCCAGAGCCCCGTCGGCAACGACAGCGAGGTGCTGGCCGTGGCGGCGGACGGGTCCACCCCGCTGACCGGCTCCGCCCGGTACTTCCACTCCGACAACTCCGACTTCGTGGTCCGGCCCAAGGAGGCCAGCGAGCAGAACCTGGTCCTGGGCACGGCGGTCTATGTGGTCTGGGACGACGACGGCAACCCCACCTATTATGATAAGTGGAC
>CANRBW010000031.1 GCA_947628975.1 uncultured Oscillospiraceae bacterium
GGGAGGCTTTGGACCAGATCCAGCCCCAGATGCTCCAGGTCCGGGTGGACCTGACCGACCTGTCCTCCGTCCCCGACGGCCAGAGCCTGGTCCCGGCCAAGGTGAGTCTGCGGGGCGTGGCCGACGCCGGCGCGGTGGGGGAGTACAGGGTCTCCGTGGCGGTGGGCGCCACCGCCCGCCAGCTGGAGGGCGGACAATGACCCAGCGCGCGGTGGTGCGGCGCCTCCTGGACGGGGGCCGGGTGGAGGTGCTGGTCCAGCGGGTGTCCGCCTGCTCCCATGACTGCGACAGCTGCGCCGGGTGCGGCTCCATGGTGAAGGAGCCGGAGCTCACCGCGGTGGCCCTGGACCCCCTGGGGGCGCGGGTGGGCCAGCGGGTGACGGTGGAGAGCTCCACCTCCCGCGTCCTGCGGCTGGCCGCCATGCTCTATCTCCTGCCCTTCGTGGGGCTGTTCGCCGTCAGCGTCCTCTTGCGCGGCGTGTCGGAGGGGACGGCCGCCCTGGCCGGACTGGGCGCCTTCTTCGCGGTGCTGCTGGGGGTCTGTATCCCCCTGGACCGGCACCTGCGCCGCCGGGGCGTCACCTACCGGGTGGTGGCCCTGGAGGAGGGCAGGTAGCTTGTTCGGCTATGTGCGGCCGGACCGCTCCCACCTGAGCGACCCGGCGTGGGAGAGCTACCAGGCCGCCTACTGCGGCCTGTGCCACTGCCTGAAGCGCCGGTGCGGCTTCGCCGCTCGGTTCACCCTGCAATACGACTTCGTCTTCCTCTGCCTGCTGTTGGAGGACCGGGGGGAGGAGACCGTCTGCCGGCGGCGCTGTGCCGCCCATCCCTGGCGGCCCCGGCCCTGCCTGGCCGCCACCCCGGCCATGGAGCTGTGCGCCGACCGGAGCGTGATCCTGGCCTACTACAAGCTGGCCGACGGCGTGGCGGACGAGACCGGCCCGACCCGGCTGAAGAGCCGGGCGGCGCGGTGGGCGCTGGGGCGGGCCTACCGGTCCGCCAGGGGCAGACAGCCCGACTTTGACCGCCACGTCGCCCTCTGCCTGGGGGATCTGGACCGGCTGGAGCGGGAAAACTCCCCCCGGATGGACCGGGTGGCGGACGCCTTCGCCCGGCTGTTGGCCGGGGCGGCCCCGGAGACCGGCGCGGGGGGCCTGGACCGGCCCCGCCGGGAGCTCCTCTACCACCTGGGCCGCTGGATCTACCTGGCCGACGGGGTGGACGACCTGCCCCGCGACCTGGCCAAGGGGCGCTACAACCCCGTGGCCGCCCGCTTCGGCCCGGAGCCGGACCTGACCTACCTGGCCACCACCATGACCCATTCCCTTTCCCTGGCCCAGTCGGCCTTTCAGCTCCTCCCCCGGACCCGCCGGGGGGAACTTTTGGAAAACATCCTCTATCTCGGCTTGCCCCACGTCCAGGCTCTGGTGCTGGCGGGGAAGTGGGACGGGGGGAGAAAACGCGGCAGGAGAGATCAGCCATGAGCGACCCGTACAGCATTCTGGGGGTAAGCCCCGGCGCCAGCGACGAGGAGATCAAAAAAGCCTATCGGGAGCTGGCCCGGAAGTATCACCCGGACAACTACCAGGATAACCCCCTGGCCGACCTGGCCGAGGAGAAGATGAAGGAGATCAACCAGGCCTACGAGGAGATCACCCGCCAGCGGGCCGGGGGTCAGAGCGGGGGCTATCAGGGCCAGAGCGCCGGGACGGCCTATCAGAGCCAGAGCGCCGGGGCGGCCTACCAGAGCCAGAGCGCCGGGTCCGCCGACCCGTTGCTCCGCCAGGTGCGCCAGAGCATCCAGATGGGCGATCTGAACGCCGCCGAGCGGATGCTCACCCAGCAGGCCACGGTGAAGAACGCCGAGTGGTACTTCCTCATGGGGGAGGTGTGCTACCGCCGGGGCTGGCTGGACGAGGCCAGGCAGAACTACCAGATGGCGGTGCGGATCGACCCGGGCAACCTGGAGTACCGCCGGGCGTACAACATGATGAGCCGGGGAGGCTACGCCTACCGCCCCTACGGCAACGATATGGCCGACACCTCGGCCTGTGACTGCTGCACCACCCTGATGTGCATGAACTGCCTGTGCGGCGGTGGGAGGGGTTGCTGAGTGAAGCGTCGATCCCCTCTCTTTCCCCTGGCTCTGGACGCCGTGCTGACCGCCCTCTCCCTGGCCGCGCTCTACCTCTCGGCGGTGATCCCCACCGGCCGGTGGGGGACGGCGGCGGTGGCGGGGCTGTTCCCCATGGCGGCGGTGATCTCCCTGGGCGTGGGCGACGGCCTGAAGGTCTGGGGGGCGACCGGCCTGGTGGGGGCGCTGATTTTGCCCGACAAGCTCAACGCCGTGCTCTATCTGCTCCTGTTCGGGCTCTACCCCGTGGTCAAGAGCCTGCTGGAGCGCCGGGGGCCGCGGTCGCGGTGGGTCTGTCTGCTGGTCAAGCTGTGCTGGTTCAACGCCGTGGCGGCGGTGCTGGTCCTGGTGTTCCGGGGGCTCTTCCTGCCCGTCCTCCCCGAGGCGCTGGCCGAGCGGCTGTACCTGGTGTTTTTGCTGGGCAGCGCGGTGTTTGTGGGATACGACGCGGGCCTCTCCGGCCTGGCCGCCCTGTACGCCCGCCGGGTGGACAGGGCCCTGGACCGGGAGGGCCTATGATTTGGAGAGAGGTGAGGACGTGATCAGAAGCATGACCGGCTACGGCCGGGGGGAGACCCAGCGGGACGGGCTCCAGGTGACGGTGGAGCTCCGGGCGGTGAACAACCGCTATCTGGACTGCGCCGTCAAGCTCCCCCGCGCCTATATTTTCGCCGAGGACGCGCTGAAAAAGCAGGTCCAGGAGCGGGTGAGCCGGGGGAAGGTGGACCTGTTCGTCACCCTGACCCAGACCGAGGGGGAGGACCAGAAGGTCACCGTCAACAAGCCCCTGGCCAGGGAGTATATCCAGGCGCTGAAGACCATCTGGGCCCTGGGGGCGGGGGATCTGAAGGACGAGAGCTACCCCGCCTCGGTGGCCCGGTTCCCTGACGTGCTCACCGTGGAGAAGCGGGAGGAGGATCTGGAGACGGTGAAGGCCCGGCTCTTGGAGACCCTGGCCCTGGCCCTGGACGACTTCAACGCCATGCGTCTGCGGGAGGGGGAGAAGCTCCGGGCCGACATCCTGGGCCGGGCGGAGACCATCGAGGCCCTGGTGGGCCAGGTGGAGCGCCGCTCCCCGGAGACGGTCTTGGCCTACCGCCAGAAGCTGGAGGCCCGGCTCCGGGAGGTGCTGGAGAACCGCCAGTTGGACGAGAGCCGCGTCCTCACCGAGGCCGCCATCTTCGCCGACAAGGTTGCGGTGGACGAGGAGACGGTGCGTCTGCGCTCCCACATCGCCCAGCTCCGGGAGATGCTGGACCAGGGGGGCGCCATCGGCCGGAAGCTGGACTTCCTCATCCAGGAGTTCAACCGGGAGGCCAACACCATCGGCTCCAAGTGCACCGACCTGAACGTCACCCGCCTGGTGGTGGATATGAAGGCGGAGATCGAGAAGATCCGCGAGCAGGTCCAGAACATCGAGTAGGGGGGACTTAGCAGATGCAGCTGGTCAACATCGGCTACGGCAACCTGCTGGCCGCCAACCGGGTCATCGCCGTGGTCAGCCCGGACTCCGCCCCGGTCCGCCGCATGGTCCAGGACGCCAGGGAGGCGGGGCGCCTGATCGACGCCACCCTGGGCCGCAAGACCCGCTCGGTGCTGGTGACCGACTCGGGCCACGTGGTGCTCTCCGCCCTTCAGACCACCGCGCTCCAGGGGAGACTGACCGGCCGGGAGGCCGGCGCGCCGGAGGAGGAAGAGGAGCCATGACGCCAAAGAAAAAGACCAAGGGTACCCTGATCGTGCTGTCCGGCCCGTCCGGGGTGGGGAAGTCCACCGTCATCGCCGAACTGCTCAGCGAGCGGAAGGACATCTACTTCTCCGTGTCCTACACCACCCGCGGCCCCCGGGTGGGGGAGGCGGACGGGGTCAGCTATCACTTCGTCTCCAAAGAGGAATTTGAGGGCATGATCGCGCGCGACGAGCTTTTGGAGTACGCCAAGTATGTGGACAACTACTACGGCACCTCCATGAAGGTCATCCGGGAGAAGCTGGACGCGGGGGTGGACGTTCTGCTGGAGATCGAGGTCCAGGGGGCCGCCACCGTCAAGCGCAAGTGCCCGGACGCGGTGTGCATCTTCGTCATCCCCCCCACCTTTGAGGAGCTGTCCCGCCGCCTCCACGGCCGGGCCACCGATGACGAACAGGTCATCCAGGGCCGGCTGGAGCGGGCCAAGGCGGAGTACCGCCAGATCCCGCTGTACGACTACCTTGTCATCAACGACAGCGTCCAGAGCGCCACCAGGGAGATCCTGTCCATCCTGTGCGCCGAGGGCTGTCGGGTGGACCAGAGACTGCCCATGATCCGCAATCAAATTGAAGGAGTGACCGCGCTATGATGCTCTATCCCGCCATGTCCGACCTGCTCCGGCAGGTGCCCAGCCGCTATATGCTGGTGAACGTCGTCGCCCAGCAGGCCAGGAAGATCGCCCAGACCGCCGAGGACGAGGGCTACCCCCTGGAGGCCAAGCCGGTGACCCTGGCCATCGACCAGGTGGCCCAGGGCCAGGTCATCCTCTCGGAGTAAGCCCGGCCTCCCATGCCGCGACAGCTCGCGGCGAAGCTGGCCCTGGCCGCGGCCACCTTCGCCATCGACAAGCCCTTTGACTACCTGGTCCCCGAGGCGCTCCAGGAGCGGATCCGGCCCGGGATGCGGGCCATGGTCCCCTTCGGCCGGGGAAACCGGGCCGTGGAGGGCTTTGTCCTGGCCCTGGGGGAGGCGGAGGAGCGCCCCCGCGGCCTCAAGGCGATCCTGACCCTGCTGGACGACGAGCCGGTGCTGGACCGGACCGAGCTGAAGCTCTGCGTCTGGATGGCCCGGCGGTATTTCTGCACCGTCTACCAGTGCGCCAAGACCATGCTCCCCACCGGCCTGTGGTTCTCCATCCAGGACGTCTGCCGCCTGGCCCAGGGGGTGGACCGGGAGGCGGCCTTCGCCGCCGCTGGGCGGTCCAAGCCCGCCCAGCGCCTGGCCCAGCTCCTGCTGGCCCACCCCGACGGCATGGAGCTGCGCCAGCTGCGCCTGGCCTTCGGGACGGCGGACCCCGCCGGGGCGGTGCGGACCCTGGTCCAGGCCGGGGCGGCGGAGGTGATCCCCAGCGCCAAGCGCCTGGTTGCCGACAAGACCGAGCAGGTCTGCGCCCTGGCCGTCTCCCCGGAGGAGGCCCTGGCCGAGGCGTCCCTGCGCCGGAAGACCGCCCCCCTCCAGTACAACGTGGTGGAGCTGCTCTGCTCCGTGGGCCGGGGCGGGATGAAGGACGTGTGCTACCTCACCGGCGCCGCCCCCGCCACCATCAAGGCCCTGGTCAAGCGGGGCCTGGTGACCCTGGAGCGCCGGGAGGTCCTGCGCCGGGTAGACCTGGCCGGAGCTGGCAAGGGGGAGCCCTTTACCCTCAACGACGACCAGCAGAGGGCATTCGAGGCCCTGGAGGCCATGAGCCGGGAGGAGCGCCCCGGCGCGGCGCTGCTCTACGGCGTCACCGGTTCGGGGAAGACCAAGGTCTATATCCGGCTGATCCAGTCGGTGCTGGACCGGGGCCGGACCGCCCTGGTGCTGGTGCCGGAGATCGCCCTGACCCCCCAGCTCATGCGGATCTTCACCGGCTACTTCGGCGAGCTGGTGGCGGTGCTCCACTCCTCCCTCACCGAGGGGCAGCGCTATGACGAGTGGAAGCGGGTCCGCTCTGGCCGGGCGCGGGTGGTGGTGGGGGCGCGCTCGGCGGTCTTCGCCCCCCTGCGGGGCCTGGGCCTTGTGGTGCTGGACGAGGAGCAGGAGAGCTCCTACAAGTCGGAGAACGTCCCCCGCTACCACGCCAGAGAGGTGGCCCAGTACCGCTGTGCCGCCCAGGGCGCGCTGTTGTTGCTGGGCTCGGCCACCCCGTCGGTGGAGAGCATGTACCTGGCCCGGACGGGGAAGTACGCCCTGCTCACCCTCGCCGGGCGCTATAACCGCCAGGCCCTGCCCAAGGTCATCCTCAGCGACATGAAGAAGGAACTGCGCCGGGGGAACGACACCGACATCGGCCAGGAGCTGGAGGAGGAACTGCGGCGCAACGTGGAGCGGGGGGAGCAGAGCATCCTGCTCCTCAACCGCCGGGGGGCCCGCCAGCGGGTGGTCTGCCAGCGCTGTGGCGAGGCGCCCCAGTGCCCCCGCTGTTCGGTCTTCCTCACCTATCACTCCGCCAACGGCCGCCTCATGTGCCACCACTGCGGCCACTCCCAGCCCCTGCCCCAGCGCTGTCCCACCTGCGGGGGGGAGCTGGCCTTCGTGGGCACCGGGACCCAGCGGCTCCAGACCACGCTGGAGACCATGTTCCCCGGCCGGGAGATCCTCCGCCTGGACGCCGACACCGTCTCCCCCAGCCGGTCCCACCAGTCCATCCTGGACCGGTTCGCCAGGGGAAAGGCCCCCATCCTGCTGGGCACCCAGATGGTGGCCAAGGGGCTGGATTTTGAAAACGTCACCCTGGTGGGGGTCATCAACGCCGACAGCGGCCTCTACCTCCCCAACTTCCGGGCCGCGGAGCGCACCTTCTCCCTGATCACCCAGGTGGTGGGCCGGGCGGGCCGGGGGGAGAAGGCGGGCCGGGCGGTGATCCAGACCTTCACGCCGGACAACGACGTCATCGCCGCCGGAGCCCGGCAGGACTACGACAGCTTCTACGCCCAGGAGATCGCCCTGCGCCGGGCCATGGGCACGCCCCCCTTTCGGGAGATCTTCGTCCTCACCGCCTCCGGCCGGAACGAGAGCGCCGTCCTGCGCCTGTGCCGCCGCCTGCGGGAGAGCCTGGACGCCGCCATGGCCGGGGAGCCCTACCGGAGCTGTCAGGGGGAGCTGCTGGGCCCCGCCCCGGCGGCCATCTACAAGCTCAACGACCGATACCGGTGCCAGCTCACCCTCTCCTGTCCCACCGGGAAGGGCGGCCCCCTGCGGGGCCTGCTGGCCCACTTTCTCCGCTGCGCGCAGCAGGACCGGGAAAACCGGGACGTGTCCCTCTTTGGGGACTACGACCCGATGGATTAACGCGGGAGGGAAGGAACTATGGCCACAAGACAGATCATACTGCGGGGCGACGAGGTCCTGGGGCGGATGTGCCGCCCCGTGACCAGCTTCGACAGCCGCCTCCACCAGCTCCTGGACGATATGCGGGAGACCCTGGACCAGGCCCAGGGCTACGGCCTGGCCGCGCCCCAGGTGGGGATCCTGCGCCGGGTGTGCCTGGTCACCAACACCGACGGCGAATATGTGGAGCTGGTCAACCCGGAGATCGTGGCGGCCGAGGGGGAACAGGGCGGCTACGAGGGCTGTCTGTCCGTCCCCGGCCTCTACGGCTGGGTCAAGCGGCCCCAGCGGGTCCGGGTCCGGGCCCAGGACCGGGACGGCAAGACCTTCGAGGTGGAGGACGTGGATATGTCCGCCCGGTGCTTCTGCCACGAGATCGCCCACCTGGACGGCCACCTGTTTACCGAGCTGGTGGAGGGCCCCCTCTACACCGAGGAGGAGCTGGACGCCGCCCAGGCCAGGCAGGAGCGGCGGAAAAAGGGCCGGAGGGGCGAGTAGGATGCGCGTCGCGTTCATGGGCACCCCGGCTTTCGCCGTGGGCACGCTGCGGGCGCTTCAGGAGGCGGGCCATGACCTCTGCGCCGCCTTCTCCCAGCCCGACCGCCCGGTGGGGCGGCACCAGAACACCTTTCAGCCAACGCCTGTAAAGGAATATGCCCTGTCACACCAGATCCCGGTCTACCAGCCGGAAAAGCTCCGGGACGGCCAGGCGCTGGCCATCCTCCGGGACCTGGCCCCGGATCTCATCGTGGTGGCGGCCTACGGCCGGATCCTCCCCGATGAGATCCTGGCCCTGCCCCCCCTGGGGTGTATCAACGTCCACGCCTCGCTCCTGCCCAAATTCCGGGGGGCGGCACCCATCAACTGGGCCATCCTCACCGGGGAGCGGGAGACCGGCGTGACCATCATGCACATGGCCCACGACCTGGACGCGGGGGACGTCATCCTGGCCCGCGCCACCCCCATCCACCCCGACGAGGCGGCCCCGGAGCTCTACGACCGGCTGGCCCGGATGGGGGGCGAACTGGCGGTGGAGGCGGTGGCGGCCATCGCCGCCGGCACCGCCCGGCGGACCCCCCAGGACCCCGCCCTGGCCACCCTGGCCCCCATGCTCTCCCGGGAGCTGTCCCCCATGGACTGGTCCCGGAGCGCCTGGGAGCTGCACTGTCAAGTGCGGGGCCTTGCCCCTTGGCCTTGCGCGGTGACCCAGCTGGACGGGGTGCGGTGCAAGGTCTGGAAGAGCGCCCTCACCGGAGAGAGCACCCGCCGGGCGCCGGGGAGCGTGGTCCAGGCGGACAAGCGGGGGCTGAAGCTGGCCTGCGGCGACGGCCAGGTCCTGGCCCTGCTGGAGCTCCAGCCCGACGGAAAGAAGGCCATGAGCGCCGCCGCCTTTCTCCAGGGGCACCCGCTGTCCCTGGGAGAGACGGGGGACGGCGCGTGACGGGGGGAGAGGCCGTGTCCGCCAGTAGAGAAGCGGCCCTCCGGGCCCTCCAGGTCTGCCACACCCAGGGGGGGTGGGCGGACGTGGCCCTGCGCCGGGAACTGGCCGGAGCCGGTCTGGACAGCCGGGATGCGGCCCTGGCCAGCCGCCTGGTCTACGGGGTGGAGCAGAACCGGCTCTACCTGGACCACGTCCTGGCCCCCTTCTGCGCCCGGGGGCTGGGCAGTCTGGACAGCCGGACCCTGGACATCCTCCGGCTGGGGGCCTGTCAGCTCCTGCTCCTGGACCGCATCCCCCCCATGGCGGCGGTGAACGAGTCGGTGGAGCTGGCTAAGCGGCGCGGGGGCAGGACCGCCGGGTTTGTCAACGCCGTCCTGCGGAACCTGGACCGGAGCCGGGACCGTCTGCCCCCGCTGCCCCAGGACCCGCTGGAACGGCTCAGCGTGAAGTACAGCCACCCCCTCTGGCTTGTCAAGGAGTTTGCCTTTACCCTCGGAGCGGAGGAGCTGGAGGAGCTCCTCCGGGCGGACAACGCCCCCGCCCCGGTGACCGCCCAGGTCAACACCCGCCGGACCACGGCGGAGGAGCTGGCCCGGCGGCTCGCCGCCTGCGGGGTCTGGGCGGAGCCCCACCCCTGGATGGACCAGTGTTTGGTGCTGGAGGGGATCGGGGACCTGGAGGCCCTGCCCCCCTTCCGGGAGGGGCTGTTCTACATCCAGGACCCGGCGGCCCGCCAGGCGGTGCTGGCCGCCCGACCCCGGCCGGGGGAGCGGGTGCTGGACCTCTGCGCCGCCCCCGGCGGGAAGACCTTCGCCGCCGCCCTCGCCATGGAGGACCGGGGCCGGGTAATCGGCCGGGACCTCTACCACCGTAAAGTGGAAGCCCTTGCCACCTCAGCCGCCCGGCTGGGTCTGACCTGTGTGGAGACCGCCCAGGCCGACGCCACCGAGCCGCTGGAGGGGGAGTTCGACCTGGTGATCGCGGACGTGCCCTGCTCCGGCCTGGGGGTGATCCGCAAAAAGCCGGACATCCGCTACAAGGACCCGGCGGGGTTCGCCGACCTGCTCCCCCTCCAGGCCGCCATCTTGCGAAACGCCGCCGGGGCGGTGGCGCCGGGCGGGCGGCTGCTCTACGCCACCTGTACCCTCCGCCGGGAGGAGAACCAGGGCCAGGTGGAGCGGTTTTTGGCGCGGCGCGGCGGCGACTTCGCCCTAGCGGAGCAGGAGACCCTCTGGCCCCACCGCCACGGCACCGACGGCTTTTTCTACGCAGTCTTGGAACGAAAGTGAAAGCCGTGAACTGGGTGCGGTTTTGCGGCGTTGGAGCAACCGGCAGGTTTTTTACTCAGTTCTTAAACGAAAGTGAAAGCCGCGAACTGGGTGCGGTTTTACGGCGTTGGAGCAACCGGCAGGTTTTTTACTCAGTCCTTGAACGGAAGTGAAAGCCGCGAACCTTTTTCGCGCAGTCTTTAACAGCAGTAAAGCCGCGAACTTTTTTTCGCGGCGGCAAAGGGGAGGGGAGATCGTGACCGACCTGAAGTCCATGACGTTGGAGGAGATGGGGGAGGTCTTCTCCGCTCTGGGCCAGCCCGCCTTCCGGGCCAGGCAGGTCTTCGCCTGGCTCCACCGGGGGGCCGTCTCCTTTGAGGAGATGTCCGACCTCCCCAAGGACCTGCGCCGCGAGCTGGCCCAGCGCTGGGTCATCTCCCACCCGGAGGTGGAGCGCAAGCAGGTCTCCCGCGAGGACGGCACCGTCAAGTACCTGTGGCGGCTGTCGGACGGCAACTGCGTGGAGACGGTGCTCATGCGCTACCGCCACGGCAACACCGTCTGCGTCTCCTCCCAGGTGGGGTGCCGGATGGGCTGCGCCTTCTGCGCCTCCACCCTGGGGGGGAAGGTCCGGGACCTGACCGCCGCCGAGATCCTGGACCAGGTCCTGTTCACCCAACTGGATTCGGGGGAGGCGGTGTCCAACATCGTGATGATGGGCATTGGGGAGCCCCTGGACAACTTCGACAACGTCCTGCGCTTCCTCACCCTGGTCAACCACCCCCAGGGGCTGAACATCGGTATGCGCCACATCAGCCTGTCCACCTGCGGTCTCATTGAAAAAATTGACAAACTGGCGGAGTATGGGTTACAATTGACTTTGAGCGTTTCCCTCCACGCCCCGGACGACGCCACCCGCAGCCGGCTGATGCCGGTGAACCGGAGCGTGGGGGTGGACAAGCTGATGGCGGCCTGCCGGCGCTATTTTGACCGCACCGGCCGGCGCATCTCCTTTGAGTACGCCATGATCGACTCCGTAAACGACTCCGACGCCCAGGCCGACCTGCTGGCCGGGCTTCTGGCGGGGACGGGGAGCCATGTCAATCTTATCCCGCTGAACCATGTGGAGGAGAGTCCCCTGAAGCCCAGCCGCCGGGTGCGCCAGTTCCAGCGCCGGTTGGAGGAGCGGGGGATCACCGTCACCGTCCGCCGGAAGCTGGGCGGCGACATCGACGCCTCCTGCGGTCAGCTTCGCCGCAGGGCCATGGGCCCCGGTCCACAGGAAAGGAAGTGAGGCAGAGATGGAGCTATGGGGTGTCAGTGACGTAGGCGCGGTCCGGGAGCAGAACCAGGACGCCTACTTTATCACCGCCTCCGACGCGCCGGTCCCCTTCGCGGTGGTCTGCGACGGGATGGGAGGCGCCAAGGCGGGCAACGTGGCCAGCACCGTCGCGGTGGAGAGCTTTGCCGACACCATGTCCCAGGGCCTCTCCCTGGACGGCGCGCCCACCCGCCGGCTCCTGGTCCGGGCGGTGGAGCGGGCCAACGAGCTGGTGCGCTACCGGGCGGAGGTGGACGCCTCCTGCCGGGGCATGGGCACCACCCTGGTGGCCGCGGTGGTGGACGACAGGCTGGTCTACCTGGTCAACGTGGGGGACAGCCGGGGCTACCACATCGGCCCCGAGGGGATCCGCCAGGTGACCCGGGACCACTCGGTGGTGGCGGACCTGGTGGAGCGGGGGGAGATCACCCGCGAGCAGGCCCGGTCCCACCCCAAGAAGAACCTTATCACCCGCGCCCTGGGCACCGAGGACCCCCTGCAGACCGACCTCTACACCGTGGAGCGCCGGGAAGGGGAGATGATCCTGCTTTGCTCGGACGGCCTGTCCAACGTGGTCACCGACCAGGAGATGCTCTTCGAGCTTGTCCACGGCGGCCCGGCGGAGGGCGGCTGCCGCCGCCTGCTGGACCTGGCCCTGAGCCGCGGCGCGCCGGACAATGTCACCGCGGTCCTCATTCAACTGTAAGGAGGGATGACCTGTGGATCAGTACATCGGGAAATTCCTGGACAACCGATACGAGCTGCTTGAGGTCATCGGCACCGGCGGCATGGCGGTGGTGTACAAGGCCCGCTGTCACCGGCTCAACCGCCTGGTGGCGGTGAAGGTCCTCAAGAGCGACCTGGCCCAGGACGCGGAGTTCCGCCGCCGCTTCCACGACGAGTCCCAGGCCGTGGCGATGCTCTCCCACCCCAACATCGTGGCGGTCTACGACGTGTCCCACTCCGACGATCTGGACTATATCGTCATGGAGCTCATTGACGGCATCACCCTGAAGCAGTATATGCAGAAGAAGGGGACCCCCCTGAACTGGCGGGAGGCCCTGCACTTCATCACCCAGATCGTCCGGG
>CANRBW010000032.1 GCA_947628975.1 uncultured Oscillospiraceae bacterium
TGTTGATGGCGGCCATGGCGGCCACCAGGGAGACCTGGGCCAGGAAGCTGCTCACCCCCAGGGAGAGGGTGCGGCCCGCCACCCGGCCGCTCCAGCGGAAGGACCGCCGGGTCAGGCGCACCGAGCGGGTGTGGAACAGATACCACGCCGCCAGCAGGGCGGTGACCGCCTGACCCAGGACGGTGGCCACGGCGGCCCCGGTCATCCCCCAGCCCAGGCCGAAGATGAACAGCGGGTCCAGCGCGAGGTTCACTCCCGCCCCCGCCAGGGTGGAGACCATGGCGAACCGGGGGCTGCCGTCGGCGCGGATGACCGGGTTCATGGCCTGGCCGAACAGGTAGAAGGGGACGCCCAGGGCGATGGGGAAGAAGTACTCCCGGGAGAGGGCGAAGGTCTCCTGGTTCACCGTGCCCCCGAACAGGGTGATCAGGGGGACGGGGAAGAGGAGGTACGCCCCGCAGAGGAGGATCCCGCTCCCCAGGGCGAGGAGGATGGCCAGGCCCACGCTGTTCTCCGCCTCCCGGGGCCGTCCGGCCCCCAGGCTGAGGCTGACAAAGGCGCAGCAGCCGTCTCCGATCATCACCGCCACGGCCAGGGCAATCACCGTCAGGGGGAAGACCACCGTGTTGGCCGCGTTGCCGTAGGAGCCCAGATAGGCGGCGTTGGCGATGAAGATCTGGTCCACGATGTTGTAGAGGGCGCCCACCAGCAGGGAGATGACGCAGGGCACGGCGTACCGGCCCATGAGCCGTCCCAGCCCCTGGGTGGCGAGAGAGCGATCCGGTTCCATATGAGTTTGACCTCCTGAAAAAGAATGGAAAAAGGCGCAAGTCCAGAAAGCTGGACTTACGCCTTTTTCGGCTACACACTACATTCAGTTTACCCCGTCCGCCCCCAAAACGCAAAGGGGAATTTGCACAAAATTTTTCGCCGGGACGGGGCCCGCCGCCGGAAAAACGGGGAGGGGGGTCAGGAGGCGGAGGCCTTCTCCTCCGGGGGCTGGAAGTGGCGGAGATACTCCAGAAAATCCGACTCGGACAGGGGCTTGGAGAAGTAAAAACCCTGGATGTACTCCACCCCCAGGTCCTCGATGACCTGGAGCTCCTCCAGGGTCTCCACCCCCTCGGAGACGATGGACAGGCCCATGTCGTGGATCATGCGGATGGCCGCGTTCATCACGTGCTTGCCGCGGGGGTTGGAGAAGTAGGACTGGACCATGGTGCGGTCGAACTTGGCGATTTTCACGGGCAGGTCGATGATGTAGTTCAGGTTGGACTGGCCGGTGCCGAAGTCGTCCAGGGAGAAGGAGGTGCCGTAGTCGATGAGCAGGTCCATGTTCCGCAACAGGGCCTTCTTGGTGGAGGTGGAGGCGGACTCGGTGATCTCCAGGTTGATGTGCTGGGGGGAGATGTTGAAGCGGCGCATGATGCCGATGAAGTCCACCGCCAGGTCGGCGTTGGCGCACTGGACCATGGAGAGGTTGACCTCGATGTAGGACAGGCCCAGCTCGTCCAGGGGGTGGTACTTGATGAAGCGGCAGACGTGCTCGAAGATCAGGTTGCCCAGGGCCAGGATCATGCCGTTGGACTCGGCGATGGGGATGAACAGCCCCGGCGGCACCAGGGCCCCGTTCTCGTCCCGGATGCGGACCAGGGCCTCGGCGGAGGTGATGCGCCGCTCCCTGGTGGAGTAGATGGGCTGGTAGAAGATCTCGATGGCGTCGTTCTTGATGGCCGCGTCCAGCAGACCCTCCACCTTCAGGCTCTTCTGGGCCTCGTCGATCAGGCGCTGGTCGATCTCCAGCAGGTCGTCCTGGAAGTAATGGCGGTGGGAGAAGTAGCGGGTCAGGTAGAGCAGGGCGGCGTGGCTGTCCACCATCCGGGCGTCCGGGACCAGGATCCAGTGGAGTTTCACCGCGGTCAGCTCGGCGTTGGGCCAGCGGCTGGCCATGTAGCGGTTGACCTTGCTCCGGGCCTCCCGGGCGTCCCGGGGGGAGTCGAAGACGAAGAAGATGCGGTTCTCGCTCTGGCGGAAGGCGATCCAGCTGTGGTGGCTCTCCACAAAGCGGCACAGGTCCTGGCGGATGTTCTCGGCGCTGTCGTGGCCGACGCCCTGGTCGATAGGGCCGTCAAAGAGGAGGAGCAGGGCGGAGAAGTTCTCCCCCACGCTGTACTTCTGGCGCAGGTAGGAGTTGAGCACCGAGGGGGTGAACAGACCGGTGGTCTTGTCCAGGTTGCCCTCCGGGTTCTCCAGGGCCAGGTAGAGGATCAGGATGCCCACCGAGCAGGCGAAGCCGGCCAGGAGGAGGGAGTGGTCCAGGATGTGGGCCACAAAGGCCCCCACCCACAGGGCCATCCAAACCGTCACCGCCGCCAGATGGGGGCGGCTCAGCCGGGACCGGTGGCGGACCAGGTGGATGACGATCAGGGCCAGGTAGAGGCCGATGAAGCAATAGGCGGCGTAGACACTGGGGCCGCTGGTGTTGGTGACCACGCCGGCCTCGTCAAAGTCGTAGCCGATGGGGAGGAGGAAGACCGACACCAGGGCCGCCAGCTCCAGCGCCCCGTAGGTGAAGGCCCGGCGGCGCAGAAGGGCGGGCCGGTCGTAGTACACCCCGGCGCAGACGTAGAGCAGGGTGACCAGGCCGATGGCGGTGAGGGAGACCAGGTACGCCTTGCCCATCAGGTCGGCCAGCAGCATGGGGGCCCGGGGATAGTCGGGGTCGAAGGCGGCGTTGATGACCAGGATGGAGGACACGTCCAGCACCAGGCAGAGCAGGGCGGTGCAGATGACCAGGCGGAAGACCTGCTCGGTGAGGAGGTTGGTCCGCTTGTGGCGGGCGTAGAACAGCAAAAGGACCAGCAGCATACAGATGCCGCAGCACTGCATCTGGATCGTCAAGGCGGTTTCCCTCCTCTCCCCGCGGGCGACGGACGCGCCCGGTCAGAATCACACTATATTATAACAATGAAAAAATGAATTGGCAAGAGAAAAATTCCAAGTCCTGGGGGGTGGAAAAAGTTTTTGTGGGAAAGGGATAAATTAGGTATTGCAATCGGCGACTGGGCGGTGTAAAATGTTAAAACACAGAATAAGGGATTTTGGGCCCATCGGGCATGCCCACAGGCGGAGCCCGGTGGAGACCGCGCAAGGGAGGGCGGAGAATGAGGAGAAAACTCCTGGCGCTGGCGATGGTCGCGCTGGCGCTGTTGAGCGTTATGCCGCCGGGGATGGCGGTGGGCGTCGGCACCGGCACGGTGATCTTCGAGAGCGGCGCCCCGGACGCCGACGGGGTGTTTCAGGTCACCATGAAGGTCCAGGACACCACCGTGTGGGGGATCCAGTTCGCCCTGAAGTACGACCCGGCGGTGATCCAGCCGGTGGACGCCCAGGGCGACCCGGCCCAGACTCTGGCCGACTTCGCCGGGGTGGTCCAGCCTTGGACCGAGGTGGTCAATGAGGACTTCTATCCGGAGCGGGGACTGCTGGGCTCGGCCTGGATCACCTCTCTGGACGCCACGGGGGACCAGATCAGCCAGTATGGCGACACCATCGTGGGCAGCGAGCCCCTGGACGTGTTTACCTTCCGCTTCAAGCGGCTGGCTGAGGGCGACACCGGACTGGAGATCGCCACCGAGGCCAAGGGCGAGCCCTTCCAGGACGTGATCCCTGAGGGGCTGATCGCCATGAGCATGACGGAGGATCTGATCATGGACGTGATCTTCCGGGAGGCGGACAGCGCCGCCCCGGAGCGGAGCGAGACCATCGTGACCTCCTCCGCCCCCTCCGACTCCAGCTCCTCCAGCCCCGCCGAGTCCACCGGGGCCATGGGCTCCTCCGGCACCACCGACCCTGACGCGCCGGAGGCCGGCCAGCGGACCCCGGAGGCCCTGCTGGAACAGGCCGTGATGCTGAAGATCGGCTCCCACGCCGCGGTGGTGAAGGGCAGTGTCACCGCCATCTACCCCGGCGAGCGGGAAGTGACTGCCTACGCCCATGACAACCGCACCTTCGTGCCGGTCCGCTTCGTGGGCGAGCGGCTGGGCGCCACGGTGGGCTGGGACAACGAGACCCAGACCGCCACGGTGGAGAAGGACGGCCACCGGGTGGAGATGGCCATCGGCAGCAGCACCTTCACCCTGGACGGCGCGTCCAGGAGCGTGGACGCTCCCGCCGAGCTGACCCCCTCCGTGGGCGGCAACTTCCGGACCATGGTGCCCATCCGCTTCGTCAGCGAGGCGCTGGGCTATCAGGTGGAATGGGACCAGGCCAGGGATCTGGTGGTCATCGTCCCCACCGCTCTTGGGTGGGACAAGGACGGCCAGGTGGAGGCCCAGGCCATGGACCAGGCCATTCTCAGATTGTCCATGTACAGTATGTTTGTTTAATAAGGAGGAATCGGAATGAAAAAGAACGCATGGAAGATGGTCCTCTGTCTGGCGCTGGCCGCCGCGATGCTGATGACCGGGGTCGCCATGGCCGCCATCGCCCAGGGGGACGTGGCCGCGGCGCAGGGGACCACGATCACCGTGGGCGCTGACGGCAAGCTGACGGTAGCGGTCAGCGGCGTGACCACCGGGAGCCAGTACGCGCTGCTCCAGGTCAAGGTGAACACCCAGGCCACCTCCGCCGCGGAGCTGCTGGCCGACCCCCCCGCGTACGACGTGGGCGAGGACACCATCCTCTATCTGGACCAGTTCCAGGCGGCTGACGGCAAGGTGACCTTTGCCAACTTCCAGCCCATGATGGCCGCCAACTCCCTGTTCATCCTGGGCGGCGACACCGAGCCCAAGGTGGTGGGCGCCATGGTGAGCCAGGGCGTGACCGTCACCGGCACGGTGACCGCCAAGGGCGCCACCAGCGGCACCGCCACGGTGGAGCTGTTCCAGGAGAGTTCCAAGGTGGGCGAGGGTACCGCCACCATCGGCGCTAACGGCACCGGCACCTACACCATTGACGGCGTGGCCAACGGCCAGTACACCATGAAGGTCTCCAGCGGCACCAAGTATGTGGCCAGGGAGTACACGGTGAACGTGACCGGCGCGCTGACCCAGAACGTGGAGATCTGGCCCAAGGGCGACGTGAACGGGGACGGCAACATCAATATGACCGACTATACCGGCATCCTGCGCCATGTGAAGCAGACGTCCACGCTGACCGACTATGCCTTGCAGTGCGCCAACGCCGATGGGGCCAGTGGCGTGAATATGACGGACTACACCGCTGTGCTGCGTCACGTCAAGCAAGCTGGGTCTCTCTGGAAATAAGAAAACCAGATTAAAAATCAGGAAATCATTCAAGGAGGAACCAACCGTATGAAAAAGCGCATTCTGTCCCTGCTGGTCGCCGCTGTTCTGGTGATCAGCCTGTTGCCCATGGCCGCCTTCGCGGCCGACCCCAAGGTTGTCTTCACTGTGAAGGCGGATAAGACCGTCGTAAATCAGGATGAGGACATTACCTTTACCGTCTATGGCAAGTCCACGGTCGACCTGGTGGCTCTGCAGCTGTATATCGCGGAGCTTCCCGAGGGGCTTACTTATAAGAGCAGCGGCCTTGCCAGCGCTACCCTGAAGGAAGACCTGGGCAGCGACGGCGCCGCCGACTGGACCGAGAACATTCGTCAGCTGGCCGTGGGAAGCAGCACGCCGCTGAAGATGAGCGACGAGATTGCCCTGTTTACCTTTACTGTCACCGCCGCTAAGGGTGGCAACTACAGCGTGACCATTGACCTGGGTGCGAACAACGAGGGCTGTGTGACTGAGCTGGTGGGCGGCGCCTCCGGCGACCTGGTCCAACTCACTCCTGAGGAGTACAGCATCGTCCCCGCTACTGTCACCGTCAACAAGACCCGTCAGACGCTGGACAGCCTGACCCTGGCCTATGATAAGGACACCATCGCCATCAGCGGCACCAGCCTGACCGGCTCCGCCACCGCCACCGTCACCGCCACGGACACCGACGGCGACGCCATGGACCTGAGCAAGGTCACCGACCTGAAGTTCGTCACCGAGCCCGCCACCGTGGCCGGCGTCACCGTGGCCGACAACGGCAACATCTCCGTGGACAAGAGCGTGGCCGCCGGGACCTTCACCGTCACGGCGGTGTCCGGCAGCGTGAAGTCCGCCCCGGTCACCATCACCGTGACCAAGGAGGCTCCCGCCCTGGCTGATCTGGTGATGGACGAGGCCAACGCCGCCACCGCCCTGATCCCCGCCGGGGATACCGCCAACACCTACGTCTACAAGGCCAAGGCCGTGGACCAGTACGGCGCCGAGATGGCCGACCAGGCCATCACCTGGAGCGCCGAATTGGGCGAGACCGGCGCCACCTTTGACGCCGCCACCGCCACCCTGAGCGTGTCCAAGGACGCCAAGCCCGGCGAGGTGACCATCACCGCCGCCGCCGGGGAGAAGACCGCGGAGATGAAGGTGAACCTGACCAACATCGCCTTTGAGGGCGTGGCCAGCGCCGTCACCGCCACGGACGGCACCTACGGCGACAAGCTCAGCGACCTGGTGAAGGTGGACAGCTCCAAGCTCACCGCCACCGCCGGCGGCCCCGTGGCCGGCACCTACACCCTGGTGGACGCCGACACCGTGCCCGACGCCGGCGACGCCGTGGCCTACACCGTGGTGTTCAACAGCACCGACGGCAACTACAAGAACATCGTGGTGACCACCGGCACGGTGAAGGTGGCCAAGAAGGTGGTCACTGTCACCGCCAACGACGTCACCGTCCGGGTGGGCAACGACCTGCCTGAGATCAACGACGAGGAGTTCGGCTACACCGTCAGCGCGATGGTGGGCACCGACAAGCTGGAGGGCACCGCCACCTATAAGTTCTATGTGATGAACGACGACGACTCCAAGGGCGCCGAGGTCACCACCGTGGACACCGACGAGGTGGGCTACTACTACATCGAGGTCTCCGGCCTGACCGCCTCCGCCAACTACGACGTGCAGTTTGTGGACGGCGTGCTGACCGTCCGCAAGAAGATCGTGGCCACCCCCACCACCGGCGGCACCACCGGCACCCCCGCCCCCAACACCCCCACCACCAGCACCCAGCCTGACGGCACCAAGGTCACCGTCACCGTGGCGGACGACGGCACCGTCACCGCCGAGGTGGAAATGCCCAAGCGTCTGGACAGCACCGTGGTCACCGTGCCGGTGCAGGGCGCGGACAACTCCCTGGTGCCCGTGGTGGTGGACGAGAACGGCAACGAGACGGTGGTGAAGCACTCTGTGGCCACCGAGGACGGCGTGGTGATGGAGCTGACCGATTCCGCCACCGTCAAGCTGGTGGAGCACAACCACCACTTTGCCGACGCCACCAACCACTGGGCGGAGGACAGCATCCACTTCGTCCACAGCCGTGAGATCTTCAACGGCACCAGCGACACCACCTTCGAGCCCAACGCCCCCATGAGCCGGGCCATGATCGCCACCGTCCTCTACCGTCTGGACGGCGAGCACAAGGCCGACGTGGCCGCCGCCTTCCAGGACGTGGCCGAGGGCACCTGGTACACCGAGGGCGTGGCCTGGGCCGCGGAGAAGGAGATCGTCAAGGGGCTGAGCGCGGACACCTTCGCTCCCGACGACAACGTCACCCGTGAGCAGCTGGCCGCCATGCTGTACCGCTACGCCGGGTCCCCCGCGGTCTCTCCCGCGGCGAACATGGCCGGGTATGAGGACTTCACCGCCATCTCCGACTGGGCCCAGGACGCCATGCGCTGGGCGGTGGAGAACGGCATCCTCAACGGCAAGGACAACGGCCTGCTGGATCCTCAGGGCAACGCCACCCGCGCGGAGGTCGCGACCATGATCGTGCGCTATGTGACCCTGACCCTGAAGTAATTTTCCCGAGACCTTACGCCGGGGGCGTCCCAGAGCGGGGACGCCCCCGGTCCTTTTGTGTGGGAGAGACGGTGGCATCCAGAGCGGACGCGGCGTCCTTTTGCGGGGGAGACGGCGGCATCCAGAGCGGACGCGGCGTCCATTTGCGGAGAGGGGCGGCGGCCGGAGCGGACGCGGCCGGTTTTTTTCGCGGCGGGCGCTTTAGCACGCTATCTCGCTAATTTGCCTATTGCGTTTTCGGGAAGAGTGTGGTATGATAACCCAGATGTCGCCTTTTGGCGTCCAAGGAGGTAAGTTCTGTTATGACAAAGGAAGGATTCATTCTGGTATCCATCCTGCTCTATCTGGCGGCTACGATCTTGATCGGCGTCTATTTCAGCCGCAAGGGCAAGGGGGAGAACTCAGAGCAGTTCTATCTGGGGGGCCGGAAGCTGGGCCCCTATGTGACGGCCATGAGCGCCGAGGCCAGCGATATGTCGGCCTATCTGCTGATGGGCCTGCCCGGCCTGGCCTTTCTCTCCGGCCTGGCGGAGGTGACCTGGACCGCCCTGGGCCTGGCCCTGGGCACCTACGTCAACTGGCTGATCGTGGCCCGGCGGCTGCGCCGCTACTCCGCCCAGCTGGGGGCCATCACCATCCCGGACTTCTTCTCCCGCCGGTACGGGGATAAGCGGCATATGCTGGCCGCCATCGCGGCGCTGGTGATCGTGATCTTCTTCGTGCCCTACACCGCCTCCGGCTTCTCCGCCGTGGGCCGGCTGTTCAACGGGCTGTTCGGCTGGGACTACCACGTCACCATGGTGGTGGGCGCGGCGATCATCATCGGCTACACGGTGCTGGGCGGCTTTTTGGCCGTGTCCACCACCGACTTCATCCAGAGCGTGGTGATGACGGTGGCCCTGCTGACGGTGGTGGTCTTCGGCGTGGGCCAGGCCGGCGGGCTGAGTGCGGTGGCGGAGAACGCCAAGTCCCTGCCCGGCTACCTGGGCCTGACCCAGGGCTACAACGCGGCGGAGCAGACGGCCGGGTCCTTCGGCTTTATGAGCATCGCCTCCACCCTGGCCTGGGGCCTGGGCTACTTCGGCATGCCCCACATCCTGCTGCGGTTCATGGCCATCCGGGACGAAAGGGAGCTGAAGACCTCCCGCCGGGTGGCCTCGGTGTGGGTGGTCATCTCCATGGGCGTGGCCATCTTCATCGGCGTGGTGGGCAGCGCCATGGTGGCGGCCAACTGCTTTGACGCCACCGCCCTGGGGGTGCTCAACGACGGGGCGAACCAGGGGTATGAGAACATCATCATCCAAATCGCCAAGCTGATGAGCGGCAACGGCGTGCTGCTGGCCCTGGTGGCCGGGGTGGTGCTGGCGGGCATCCTGGCCGCCACCATGTCCACCGCCGACTCCCAGCTGCTGGCCGCCGCCTCCAGCGTGTCCCAGGACCTGGTGCAGGACTTCGGCGGGGTCAAGCTGAGCCGGAAGACCACCATGCTGGCCGCCAGGGCCACGGTGGTGATCATCGCCCTGGTGGCGGTGGTGCTGGCCTGGAACCCCAACAGCTCGGTGTTCCAGATCGTCTCCTTCGCCTGGGCGGGCTTCGGCGCGGCCTTTGGGCCGGTGATGCTGCTGAGCCTGTTCTGGAAGCGGGGGAACAAGTGGGGCGCGCTGGCTGGGATGATCGCCGGCGGGGCCATGGTCTTCATCTGGAAGTTCGGCATCGCCAGGCTGGGCGGCGTGTGGGACATCTATGAGCTGCTGCCCGCCTTCCTAGTGGGCTGTGCCGCCATGGTGATCGTCTCCCTCCTCACCGCCGCCCCCGACCAGGAGGTCCAGGACGCCTTTGAGCGCGCCAAGATCAAGCCGGAGGCCAAGTGAGCCGCCCGGCGTGACAGACAGGTAGATAGGTAGGTAGACAAAAGGATCCCCCGTGTCCGACCGCCCCAGTAAAAGCAGACAATAGACGAAAGCCCCCTGATGAATGAAAGTACTACATCAGAGGGTGATTTATATCGCAAGGAAGTATCAGCATGTACAGCATGAGCTGGAAGAAATCAAAGAAATGCTGGCACAGGGGATGACACAGACGGAAGTGGCAGAAGCGTTAGGACTGGAGAGAGCGGCCAATCCATAGGCTATTGTAGTGGGAGCGAAAAAAGGAACGGCAAAGGCATACCCGGTCCGAAATCGCGGGGCTATAAGCTGGCGAAAACGCTGGCAGAATATAAGCGAGAGAATGAGCGGCTTCGGATGGAGAATGAGTTGTCGCGGGATTCTCTGCGATCCACAGGAGGGAAGTGAGATAAAAGTACAGCTATCGTCCGTGTATGGCTGTGGCTCAGGCAGAAGAATATTTACCGGGATCCCAAGACTGTTCTGCGGGTAATGAAGAAATATGATCTTCTGTCCGAGATCCGCCGCCGCAGAAAGTGGGTACAGATGGGCCAGCAGGTACATAAATATGAAAATCTGCTCAACCGGCAGTTTCAGGCGGACAGGCCCAATCAGAAATGGGTGACCGACATCTCCTATATCCAGACCAAAGAAGGCATCCTCTATCTGTCCATGATCCGAGACCTCTACGACAACAGCATCGTGGTTGATAAGACGGCTGCCTAGCAGACGGTGGATCTGGTGCTTAATACCATCCGTCTTGCCATGAAGCGGGAGACAAAGAAGGCCGCCGCAAAGTTACAGTTCCACAGCGACCAGGGGGTTTCAGTACACATCCCAAGCATACTTTGACCTGATGGCATTACGCCCTCCATGTAAAGACGCAGAAATTGCTATGATAATGCGATGGCTGAAAACTTTTTCTCCATCTTGAAAACAGAGTGCATTTATCGCCGCAAACCGGAAACTTTCACCCAGGCCAGAGATATGATCGACAGATACATCCATTTTTACAACCATGAGCGCATCCAGTAAAAAACTGGAGTGGCGCCGCCGCTTACGCAGCGCCCACTCACTTAGATTAGTTCCGCTTCTACCCAGGGCCTTTTTGTGCTGTCTGCATATCTTGGGCGGTTTACTTTTTTGCGAAGGGGAGACGGCCTGGGCGGAGGCGGAGCTGTCCCGGGACGGCGGCCCCTTCCGCCACATCTGGACCGGCCGGGGCCGCCCTGAGGGCCCGGAGCGGGCCATCCCCATCCGCCTGGGGCGGTGCGGCCGCTGTCGGCTGCGCCTGCGGGGAGAGGGCCCCTGCGTCCTGCGGGAGCTGGAGCGGGAGACCCGCTGAAGCGCGCAAAGGGCGAGCGGGCAACCCCCGCTGAAGGCTGCGCACAAAACGGGCGATATGGCGGAAGCCATATCGCCCGTTTCGTTTGGGTTTGCGGGGCCGGCGCGGTCCGGGTCAGGCGGGGGGGAGGGGGTCCGGGGCGCTGTCGGCCAGGGCGGGGTCCTGGCCGTTGAGAATGGCCATCATCTCCTTGCCGGTGATGGTCTCCTTCTGGAGCAGGTAGGCCGCCACCGCGTCCAGGTCGGCCCGGTTCTCCTCCAGGATGGCCTTGGACTCCCGGTGGCAGGCGGCGATGATGTCCTGGATCTCCCGGTCCACCAGGGCGGCGGTGTCCTGGGCGCAGGTGAGGCCGTAGCCCTGTTCCAGGTACTGGCTCTGGACGGTGGCCAGGCCCATGGCGCCGAAGCGGTCGCTCATGCCGAACATGGTCACCAGCTTTTTGGCCAGGTCGGTGGCCCGCTCGATGTCGTTGGCGGCGCCGGAGGTCTTGGTGTGGAAGACCAGCTCCTCGGCGCACCGGCCGCCCAGGAGGGTGCGGATCTCGGTGAGCAGGTCCTCCTGGGTCATCAGGAACTTCTCCTCCTCCGGGGTCTGCATGGTGTAGCCCAGGGCCCCCTGGGTGTGGGGGACGATGGTGATCTTGGTGACCGGCTCGGCGTCCTTCTGCTTGGCGGCCACCAGGGCGTGGCCCACCTCGTGGTAGGCGATGAGCTTCTTCTCCTTCTCGGTGAGGACGGTGCCCTTCTTCTCGCTGCCGGCGATGACCAGCTCGAAGGAGGTGAGCAGGTCGTGCTGGTTCACCGCCCGGCGGCCGTGGCGCACGGCGCGGAGGGCGGCCTCGTTCACCAGGTTGGCCAGGTCCGCCCCCACGCAGCCGGCGGTGGCCTGGGCGATCTGGGCCAGGTCCACGTCCTCGGCCAGGCGGATGTTCCGGGTGTGGACCTGGAGGGTGGCCAGCCGCCCGGCCAGGTTGGGCCGGTCCACGGTGATGCGCCGGTCGAACCGGCCGGGGCGGAGCAGGGCCTTGTCCAGCACCTCGGGCCGGTTGGTGGCGGCCAGGACGATGACCCCCTTGGTGGGGTCAAAGCCGTCCAGCTCGGCCAGGAGCTGGTTCAGGGTCTGCTCCCGCTCGTCGTTGCCGCCCATGCGGTTGTCCCGGG
>CANRBW010000033.1 GCA_947628975.1 uncultured Oscillospiraceae bacterium
TGCTGCTTGGTTCCCCACCTGACACGGTTCACGGCTCCGCCTTGCGTGGGACCGATCCGTCATCACTGCTTATGAGGGTCAGACGACACAGAAATGGTCCGGGGGCCGGGATTCATCCCTGCTGCAGCGGGTTGCAGGTCACAGGGCACCGCTAACTCCCCGACTAGTGCGGCCTTGCTCCGCAACCGGGCGGGTCAAGACTTTAGTTATTATACACCACTTTTTTCAATTCCGCAACACCCTCTTTTCCCCGCCCTCCCCTTCTGTCAGAAAACCGTCCCCGGCGGCTCCCCGCCCGCCGGGTGGACTTGTCGAACCCAGGGCGGCGTGGTATGATGAGAGCGAGCTATGCGGGGCGGCCTGTGATCTACATGAGGGAGGTGGCCAATTATGGGAATGACGGAGAATTCGGCGCGATTGATTGGGAGGGTACTCCGATGCGTCAAAGGGACACAAGAGGACGCCGTGGCCGTGGGCTTGACACTGGAGACGGAGGAGAACGCCCAGGAGTTCTTCGCGTGGTGCAAGAGCCTGACGGAGGACCCGACGCCCCAGGCGTGCGTCGAGAAGGCGTGGGATCTCCGAGAGGCCAACGGCCCGTGGCCGGAGGAGACGGACGGGGAGGGCTGACCGGGCGGGGACTGCGAGAGAAGAACGGGATGAGGCAGCTGATTGGGTGTTTGCCGGGGAAAAGCCACGGCGGATGGGCTCTGATGAAAATGTATTTGGAGGGAAGTAGATATGGCGGTGACAGAAGTGCAGCAGCTCTTGATCGACGCTATGAAGGCCCGCGGCGTAAGCAACGGGAAGGGAGCGGCCATTTTCATGACCTTGCAGACCGAGGAGAATATGATGGAGATGTGCGGCTACATTCTGAACCATATGGACACAACGGAAAACGAACTGCTGGACAAAGCCAGGGAGATCGCGGGAACATTTGGGGAAGCCTGACCGGGCGGGGCGCACGTTCTCTGGACGGGGCATAGGATGGGTGCGGAGGGCGACCTCCGGCACCGAAGAGAGATGAGGCTGCGCGGCCATGGGCGAACAAGGCACCGCCGCCCTCTCCATGGCGACCGCGGGAGCTTCATGCCGGTCCCCGCCTCCGGCCTTGACCAGGGGGTGCGGACCGCGCGCCACAAACTCTGTCCCATCGCTGCCCCCGGCGGGGCGGCGTACTTAGCGGCCATTTCGCGCCGGCCCCTCCCCGGTCCGCCTGGCGGAGGGGCCGTTTTGTCGTTTTTTTCCTTGCATACGGAGAAAAAGATGGTATAATATCCGCAAGGCGGATATTATACCGCTTGGATGCCGCCTTTGCTCCCCGGCTTCGCCGGAAACCGCAAAGGATGGCAAGGATACCACCCCGCTGGCGCGGATGCGGTATCCCATCCACAGCGCGGCTATTATACCATCTCGATGCCGCCTTTGCTCCCCGGCTTCGCCGGAAACCGCAAAGGATGGCAAGGATACCGCCCCGCTGGCGCGGATGCGGTATCCCATCCACAGCGCGGCTATTATACCATCTCGATGCCGCCTTTGCTCCCCGGCTTCGCCGGAAACCGCAAAGGATGGCAAGGATACCGCCCCGCTGGCGCGGATGCGGTATCCAAATCCGCGCGCGGGTGCGGAAAACACACCGGTCTGCTTCGGCAGGACGGGACGCCGGAGGCGGCGTCCCCCAGGGAAAGGGGCAAGGGCTCTGTGAATATCCTTATCGTAGGTGACGGCAAGGTGGGCTCCGCTCTGGCCGAGCAGCTCTCCCAAGAGGACCACAACGTCACCGTCATCGACTCCGACCCCAAGGTGGTGGAGGAGAGCGTGGAGCGGCTGGACGTGATGGCGGTGGTGGGCAACGGCGCGTCCATGGCCACCCTGCGGGAGGCCGGGGCGGAGACCGCCGACCTCCTCATCGCCGCCACCAGCCAGGACGAGCTGAACCTGCTCACCTGCCTGACCGCGAAGCGGCTGGGCTGTTCCCACACCATCGCCCGCATCCGCAACCCGGAGTACACCGACCAGCTGGTGAACATGGGGGGCGAGCTGGGCCTCTCCCTGACGGTGAACCCGGAGCAGGACGCCGCCCTGGAGGCCTATCGTCTGCTCCAGTTCCCCTCCGTCCTCAAGCGGGAGTCCTTCGCCAAGGGCCGGGTGGAGATCGTGGCCGTCCCGGTGGAGCCGGGCTCCCGGCTGGCCGGGCTCCCCCTGCGCCAGCTCTACGAGATCGCCCGGGTCAAGGTGCTGGTCTGCGCCGTGGAGCGGGGCGGACAGGTCCACATCCCCAGCGGCTCCTTCGTCCTCCAGGCCGGGGACACCATCTTTGTCACCGCCGGGGTCCAGGACCTGGCCCAGCTGGTCCGGAACCTGGGCTTTGTGGCGCAGAAGGTCCGCAGCCTGCTCATCATCGGCGGCTCCCGCATCGCCTTCTACCTGGCCGCCCGGTGCCTGGACAGCGGCATCTCGGTCAAGATCATCGAGCGGGACCACGCCCGCTGTCTGGCCCTGGCCGAGCGGCTGCCCGGCGCCACCGTCATCGAGGCAGACGGCTCCCGCCAGGAGGTGCTGGACGCCGAGGGGATCCTGGGCTTTGACGCGGCGATCACCCTCACTGGGATGGACGAGGAGAACGTGGTGCTGTCCATGTTCGCCCAGCGCCTGGGGGTGGGCAAGATCATCACCAAGATCAACCGGCTGGAGTACGACAAGATGTTCCGCCAGATGGGGATCGGCTCCATCATCAGCCCCAAGGCCCTGCGCTGTGCCAACATCGCCCGCTACGTCCGGGCCATGTCCACCGCCAGGGGGTCCGAGGAGCTGCTGACCCTCCACCCCATCGCCGAGGGCCAGGCCGAGGCCCTGGAGTTCCAGGCCGGGCCCTCCACCCGCCACTGCGGCGAGCCCCTGCGGGACATCCCCTTGAAAGACGGCATCCTCATCGCCTGTATCACCCATCAGGGCCGGACCCTGATCCCCCGCGGGGACGCCAGCTTCTCCCCCGGCGACACCGTGATCGTGGTCACCGCCGGAGGGCGGACCATCACCGCGCTGGACGGCATCTTCGCGGACTGAGAGGGTGGGGGCATGAACCGAGCGATCATTGGCAAGACCCTGGGCCTGTTGCTGCTGTTGGAGTGCGTGTTCCTCCTCCCCGGCGGGGCGGTCTGTCTGCTGTACGGGGAGGGCGGCGCCCTGGCCGCCACCCTGGAGACGATGGCGGTGGCGGCCCTGCTGGGGGCCGCCCTCTGGCTCCTGTGCCGGAACGCGGACCGGCACTTCTACGCCCGCGAGGGCTTCCTCATCACCGGCCTGGGCTGGATCGTCCTGTCCCTGGTGGGGGCCCTCCCCTTCTGGCTGTCCGGGGAGATCCCCAGCTATGTGGACGCGGTGTTCGAGGTCATCTCCGGCTTCACCACCACCGGCGCGTCCATCCTCCCGGCGGTGGAGGGGATGTCCAGGGGGCTTTTGTTCTGGCGGTCCTTCACCCACTGGCTGGGGGGAATGGGCATCCTGGTCTTTCTGCTGGCGGTGGTGCCCATGGGCAAGGGGGGCTACTCCCTGCACATCCTCCGGGCGGAGAGCCCCGGCCCCAGCGTGGGCAAGCTGGTGCCCAAAATGCGCCAGACCGCCGCCATCCTCTACGGGATCTATGTGGCCCTGACGGTGCTGGACGTGCTCTTCCTGCTCCTGGGCGGCATGCCGCTGTTTGACAGCCTCGGCACCGCCTTCGGCACCGCCGGGACCGGCGGCTTCGGCGTCAAAAACGACTCCATGGCCGGGTACTCCCCCTACCTTCAGGGGGTCTGCACCGTCTTCATGGCCCTGTTCGGCGTCAACTTCTCGGTCTACTTCCTGGTGTTGGTGGGCAAGGCGCGCCAGGCGTTCCGGAGCGAGGAGCTGCGGGTCTACCTCTGTCTGCTGCTGGGGGCCACGGTGATCATCACCTGCAACACCGTGGCCCAGCGCCCCGGCTTCCGGGACGCCTTTCACCACGCGGCCTTCACCGTATCCAGCATCATGACCACCACCGGCTTCTCCACGGTGAACTTCGACCTCTGGCCCCAGCTGTCCCGGAGCATCCTGCTGGTGCTGATGGTCTGCGGCGCCTGCGCCGGCAGCACCGGCGGCGGCATCAAGACGGTCCGGCTGGTGCTGGTGATCAAGTCCCTGCGGGCCAAACTGCGGCAATTCCTCCACCCCCGGAGCGTCAACCTGGTCCGGGTGGAGGACCGGGTCATCCCCGACGAGACCATCCAGGGGGTGAACACCTTCCTGGCCGCCTACTGTGCCATCCTGATCCTCTCCTTCCTGCTGTTGTCCCTGGACGGCCTCAGCCTGGAGACCAACATCTCCGCCACCCTGGCCTGCCTGAACAACATCGGCCCCGGCCTGGACCTGGTGGGCCCCGCGGGGAACTACGCGGTGTTCTCCGCCGGGTCCAAGGTGGTGCTGATGCTGGATATGCTCCTGGGCCGGCTGGAGATCTTCCCCCTGCTGGCCATGCTCAGCCCCCACACCTGGCGCAAGGCGGGATAAGCCCCCGCCCCGCGGCGCGAAAAGTCCATCGAAAGCCGTCTACGAGAAAAAAATAAAGGGCCCCCGGCCCGGTATGCGACGACCTCCCCCCGGAGATACTGGAAGCAGTAGTTCCGAATGGGGAGGTCGCTTTTATGCAGGGAAAGGTAGAGATCTGCGGCGTCAACACCTCCAAGCTCCGGGTGCTGAAAAACGAGGAGACCCTGGCCCTTCTGCGGCGGGTCAAGGAGGGGGATATGGCCGCCAGGGACGAGCTCATCCGGGGCAACCTCCGGCTGGTGCTGTCGGTCATCCAGCGGTTCATGGGCCGGGGGGAGAACGCCGACGACCTCTTTCAGGTGGGCTGTATCGGCCTGATGAAGGCCATCGACAACTTCAACGTGGACCTGGACGTGCGCTTTTCCACCTACGGCGTGCCCATGATCGTGGGGGAGATCCGCCGCTACCTCCGGGACAACAGCGCCCTGCGGGTCTCCCGCTCCATGCGGGACACCGCCTACAAGGTCCTCAACGCCAAGGAGAAATACCTGGCCGAGCACCAGCGGGAGCCCAGCCTGGACGAGATCGCCCGTCTGCTGGACCTTCCCAGGGAGGAGGTGGTCTTCGCCCTGGACGCCATCGTGGACCCCCTGAGCCTCTACGAGCCGGTGTACGAGTCCGGCGGGGACACCGTCTATGTGATGGACCAGGTCCGGGACAAGAAGAACACCGACGAGAGCTGGCTGGAGCGCATCGCCCTGGGGGAGGCCATGGCCCGGCTGTCCGACCGGGAGCGGCGGATCCTGGCCCTGCGCTTCTTCCAGGGCAAGACCCAGATGGAGGTCTCCGCCGAGATCGGCATCTCCCAGGCCCAGGTCTCCCGCCTGGAGAAAAACGCCATCAACCAGATCCGCAAGGACCTGTGACCCGACGCAAAAGCGTGGAGAGGGTTTCGACTCCCCTCTCCACGCTGTTGTTTTCTTGCGGGGAGCGGGCGCGGCCCGCTCCCCGCGGCGGGTTTACTTTTTGCGGACGTACTTCAGGCAGTCCAGCATCACCGCCACCAGGATGATGATGCCGGAGAAGACGAACTGGAGGTTGGTGTCGATGCCCAGCACGGTGAGGGAGTAGGTCAGGGAAGTGAAGATCAGCACGCCCACCACCACGCCGGAGATCTTGCCGATGCCGCCGGTGAAGGACACGCCGCCCACCACGCAGGCCGCGATGGCGTCCATCTCCCAGCCCTGGCCGTACCCGGCCGAGCCGGAGCCGGTGACCCGCATACACTCCAGCCAGCCGCCGAAGCCGTAGAGGATGCCGGCCAGGATGAAGGCGCCCACCGTCACCCGGAACACCGAGATGCCGGACACCGCCGCCGCCTCCGGGTTGCCGCCCACGGCGTACAGGTTCTTGCCGAAGGTGGTCTTGTTCCAGATGAACCAGACCACCGCGATGGCCGCCACCGCCCAGAGGATGACAGTGGGGAACTTCCCGATCTGGGGGATCATGGCCTTGGGGATGGAGGACTCGATGGCCCCGAAGGAGATGCCCTTGGTGGCGTAGGTCAGTAGGCCGAAGATGACCAGCATATTGGCCATGGTGGAGATGAAGGGGTGCATTTTGAACTTGGCGGTGAAGCACCCGGCGATGGTGGTGAAGATGGTGCACATCACCACACACAGCACCAGGGCCAAAACCACCCGCACCGGCACCGGGATCCCGGTCAGGTCGAAGGCCACGCCGAAGAAGGTGCCAGTGTTGGGCCCCTTGTGCATCACGATGGTGGAGATGGTCATGGTCATCCCCACCATGCGGCCCACCGACAGGTCGGTGCCGGTGAGGAGGATCAGCCCCGCCACGCCCAGGGCCAGGAACATTCTGGGCGACGCCTGCTGGAAAATGTTCAGGATGTTGGTCATGGTCAGCAGGGGCATATTCTTGACCACGGGGGTGATGATGCAAAGGGCGATGAAGATGACGATGATGGCCAGGTAGAGGCCGTTTTTCAGCAGGAAGGACTTGGCGTTGAAGGTGTACTTGTAGTTCTCCCACCGCTGGGACATATTCTCCGCCGGGGAGAACTTGGACAGGGTGAGCAGGTCGATCAGGTGGTACTTATGGGCGAAGGCGTTGTGCCGCCGGTCCTTGATCTCCTGGAGGGCCTTCTGGTACTCCAGCTTGGCGTCGAACTGGCGGTTTTTGTAGACGTACTTCTCGTCCTTGATCTCGTGGTGGTCGGAGAGGTGGGACAGGTTCTCCTGGTGCTCCCGCTCCAGTTGGGCCAGGCGCTCCTTGTAGCGCGCCTGGGCCGCCACCTTCTCCCGAGCGCAGCTTTCGACCACCGGCTGGTAGTACTCCTTTTTGTAGTGGGCGGCGAGGTACTTCTTGGCGTCGGCGATGAGCCGGGCGATCTCGCCCTTGTGGGCCGCCTCCACCTGCCTGGCCTGGGCCAGGTCTTTCTGCTCGGCGGCGATCCGGCGGGCCTTCTCGTCCTTTTTCAGGCCCCGGTCGCGCTTGATGGCGTCGATCCTGCTCTGGATGGCCACCGCCTTGCTGGTCCCGTCGGTCCGGAGGGTGTCGATCTTGGCCTGAACTCCGGCGACATAGTTGTCGATGGGTCGGCGCAGCGCCAGCTCCTCGTCGGCGGAAAGGATCTTGATCACGGTCATTGTGTTTCCCCCTTAGATGTATTTCGCGCTGAGCCGCAGCAGCTCCTCCTGGTCGGTCTCTCCGGTGTTGACGATGCCGGAGAGCCGTCCGTTGGACATCACGCCGATGCGGTTGGTGATCCCCAGGATCTCCGGCATCTCCGAGGAGACCACGATGATGGTCTTCCCCTCCTTGGCCATGCGGATGATCAGCTCGTAGATCTCGTACTTGGCGCCCACGTCGATGCCCCGGGTGGGCTCGTCCATCAAGAACACCTTGGGCGCGCGCTCCAGCCACTTGCCGAAGATGACCTTCTGCTGGTTGCCGCCGGAGAGGCTGGAGATCAAATCGTCCGGGCCCATGCACTTGGTCCGCATGACCTTGATCTCCTTGGCGGTGGCGTCCACCATCTTCTTGTTGGAGAGGGCCACCCCCGACATATACTGGCTGAGGTTGGCGATGGTGGTGTTGAAGGTCAGGTCCCCCTTGAGGAACAGCCCGTCCGTCTTGCGCTCTTCGGTGATCATGGCGAAGCCGTGGTCCATGGCGTCCTTGGCGCTGGCGAAGTTCATCAGCTGGCCGTCCAGGTAGACCCGCCCGGCGGCCCTGGTCCGCACGCCGAAGATGGTCTCCAGCAGCTCGGTGCGGCCGGCCCCCACCAGACCGTAGAGCCCGAAGATCTCCCCTTCCCGGACGTCGAAGGTGATGTCCTGGAGGTTGGGCTCGTACTTGGTGGACAGGTGCTGGATGGACAGGATGGGCCGCCCGGGGGTGTTGTCCACCGGCGGGAAGCGGTTGTCCAGGGACCGGCCCACCATGGCGGAGATCAGCTCGTTCATGCCGGTGTCCTCGGTCCGGCGGGTCATGACCAGGTTGCCGTCCCGGAGGACGGAGACCTCGTCGCAGATGGCGAAGATCTCGTCCATCTTGTGGGAGATGTACACCAGGGCGATCCCCTGCTCCTTGAGCATCCGCATCATGGAAAAGAGCTTCTCCACCTCCCGGACGGTGAGGGAGGAGGTGGGCTCGTCCAGCACGATGACCTTGGCGTCGTAGGAGATGGCCTTGGCGATCTCGCACATCTGCCGCTGGGAGACCGACATTTTCCGCATGGGCTGGTTGAGGTCCACCGTCATATCCAGCCGCCGGAACAGCTCCGCGGCCTCCTTTTTCATCCGCCCCTCGTCCACGATCCCGGCGTTGGTGGGGTAGCGGCCCAGGAAGAGGTTGTCGGTGACGCTGCGGTCCAGGCACTGGTTCAGTTCCTGGTGGACCATGGCGATGCCGTTTTCCAGCGCGTCCTTGGGCCCGGAGAAGCTCACCTCCGTCCCGTCCAGGAAGATCTGGCCCTCGTCCTTCTGATAGGTGCCGAACAGGCACTTCATCATGGTGGACTTACCCGCGCCGTTCTCCCCCATCAGACCCATCACGGTGCCCGCCTTCACGTCCAGGTCGATGTGCTTGAGCACCTGGTTGCGGCCGAAGGATTTGCTCATGCCCCGTATGGATAAAACGACGTTATCACTCATAGCTTGCATGGTTCCCATACTCCTTCTGGTTTGCCTTCCATAAGCGAGTAGGGAGAATCGCTTCTCCCTACTCGCCCGGTCTATTTGGTTGTTGCCGCTGGGCTTACTGGAGCTTGGCGATATAGGTGGCGGCGTTGTCGGTCTTGCAGATGTTGACGCAGAAGCCGTCGTACTGGTCCAGGTTGACGAAGCGGTCGGAGATGGAGGACTCGGACTGACCGTCGCCGGCCACATACTCCACCTCCAGGTTCAGCAGACCGTCATAGTTCTCCAGCAGGGGCTTGTAGCTCTCGTTGAGGAAGTTGTCGCTGGCGTTGTAGATGTCCAGCCAGACCTTCTTGGCGGGGTGGGTGTCCTCGCCCAGCTGGTTGGAGACGGGGCCATAGGGCGCGGTGGCGTCCAGGAACTGCTCGTAGTTGTCGGCGGTGATGGCCAGGTTCAGGGCGTAGTAGGACCGCTCAGACTCCACATACTTGTAGTCGCTGGCCTCCAGGACGTTGCCGGCGTCATCGGGGGTGCCGATGCCCAGGTCCATGTCCTCGCCGTCCAGGGCGTTGCGGATCAGCCGCAGGGTCAGGTAGGCCTGCACGTCGGCGTGCTGGGAGATGGTGCCGCCGAAGCCGTCGGCGATGGCGGCCACCGCGTCGCTGTTGGCGTCATAGCCGAAGGTGGGCACGTTGTTCTCCCGGGACCAGTTGTTGAAGATGGACATACCCATGCCGTCGTTGTTGGAGACCACCAGGTCGATCTGGTCGCCGAAGGAGCCGGCCCAGGTCTGGATGGTGTTCCCGGCGGTGGGGGCGTCCCAGGTGGCGCCGGCGGCGTTCTTCATCTCCTGAGAGGCCAGCTCCCGGACGATGTACTCCTTCCCGGCGATGGTGACCTTGCCGTCCTGCACGATGGTGGAGGTGCCGTCAATGTTGGTGCCAATGGGGGTGGGGTCGATGTCGCCGATGCTGGTGCCGCCCTTGCCGGTGCCCAGGGCCAGGCGGGCGCCGCGGGTGCGGGCGATGGAGTCGTTGTGGCCCACGTCGCCGATGGCCAGGACGTAGCCGATGATGCCGTCGCCGTTGCGATCGATGGAGGCGTCAGCCTTGTTGGTGAGGAAGTCCATCACCATCTGGCCCTGGAGCTCGGCGCCCTGCACGGCGTCAAAGCCCACGTAGTAGGTCTCGTCGTTGAACTGAAGGGCCTCCATGTCCAGCTCGCCGGTGGTGGCGTTGGAGGGCTGGCGGTTGAACCAGACCAAGGGCTTGTCGGCGTTGGCCACGGGGCCCGCGTCCGGCGCGGCAGGGGCGTCGTCGGCGACGGGGGCGTCCGGCGCGTCGGTGGCGGGGGTGTCATCCCCACCGCCGCAGGCGGCCAGGGCCACGACCATCAAGGCGGCCAGCAGAAGGGCCAAAATACGCTTGTTCATACGAGATCTCCTCTTTTCCTAAAAATTTCGCGGCGCGGCGCGGCCCCGCGGTTCCGGGGTCCGGAGGTCCGCTTCCACATCTTGGATGATAGCACACCTTCCGGGAAAAGGCAACAGTTTTTTGTGATTTTGAACAAGCTACATGAATTTTCCGTTGCATCGTTGTGCAATATGCCAAAATTCTCCTGTTCGGTTTTGTGAGAAATCACAAACTCCCCTCTCTGTGGAAAAAAGCGGGGAAAAATGTCCCGGTCCCTATGGAAAAATCCGGCGGAACCGTGTATACTGGAACCACTGAGAGAGAGGAGGCGGACCGGATGGAGGAGAGAAAGATCCGGCCGGAACGGGGCGAGCTGGACCCGGTCCTGACCCGGCTGTATCGCCCCGAGGGGCTGGAGCGGGCCCAGAGCCGGGCCCAGGCGGTGCTGGAGGAGTTTCAGGCCATCTTCGGCCGCCCGGCCGAGGGCCTCTTTTCCGCCCCCGGCCGCACCGAACTCGGCGGCAACCACACCGACCACGAGCACGGCCACGTCCTGGCCGCGGCGGTGGACCTGGACCTGCTGGCGGCGGCGGCGGTCACCGACGACCGCGCCGTCCGGGTCCACAGCCAGGGGTATCCCTCCTTCACGGTGGACCTGGACCGGCTGACCCCCCTGCCGGAGGAGCGGAACACCTCCGCCGCCCTGGTCCGGGGCGTGGCCGCCGCCCTGGCCGGGCGGGGGTGCCCGCTGGAGGGCCGGGGGCTGGCGGTGTATCTGGTCTCCGACGTGCCGGGGGGCAGCGGCCTCTCCTCCTCGGCGGCCTTTGAGGTGCTGTTTGGCGTCATCTTCAACGAGCTGTTCTGGGGCGGCCGGGCCACGGCGGTGGAGCTGGCCCAGGTGGGGCAGTACGCCGAGAACGTCTTCTTCGGCAAGCCCTGCGGGCTGATGGACCAGGCCGCCTCCAGCGTGGGGGGCGTGGTGGCCATGGACTTCGCCGACCCCGACGCCCCGGCGGTGGAGCGGCTGGAGCTGGACCTGGCCCGGGAGGGCTACGCCCTGTGCGTCCTGGACTCCCACGCCAGCCACGCCGACCTCACCGGGGAATACGCCGCCCTCACCGACGAGATGCGGGCGGTGAGCTGCTGCTTCGGCAAGCCCGTCCTGCGGGAGGTGGCTGAGCCGGACTTCTACGCCGCCCTGCCCCGCCTCCGGGAGCTCTGCGGCGACCGGGCGGTGCTGCGGGCCATGCACTTCTTCGCCGAGGACGACCGCGCCCGCTGGGAGGCGGAGGCGCTGAAGGCCGGCCTCTTTTCCGACTTCCTCACCCTGGTGCGGGAGTCCGGCGTCTCCTCGGCCACGCTGCTGCAAAACGTCACCCCCACCGGGGCCACGCGGGAGCAGGGGCTGATGGTGGCCATCGCCCTGTGCCAGCGCCTGCTGGGGGAGCTGGGGGCGGTCCGGGTCCACGGAGGCGGCTTCGGCGGCACCGCCCAGGCCTTCGTCCCCCTGGAGGTGCTGGAGGAGTTCCGGGCCAGGACCGAGGCGGTGCTGGGAGAGGGGTCCTGCCATGTGGTGAACATCCGCCCGGTGGGCGGGGTCAGATTGGCGTAAGGGGGTGGCCGACATGGATACGGTCTTCGTCCGCGTGGCCCAGCTGGTCCGCTATGGCCTGGAGCGGGGGCTCATCGCCCCGGCGGACCGGGTCTGGGCGGTGAACCGTCTGCTGGCGGTGTTGGGGCTGGACCGGTTCCGGGACCCCGGCGAGGTGGCCCCCGCCCCTCTGGAGGAGATTTTGGGCGGCGTCCTGGACTGGGCGGTCCAGACCGGGCGGATCGACGGCGGCCCCGCCGACCGGGACCTGCTGGACACCGAGCTCATGGCGGTGCTCACCCCCCGGCCCTCGGCGGTGGGGGAGCGGTTCTGGGCGCTCTACGCCCAGTCCCCCCAGGCCGCTACCGACTGGTACTACCGCTTCTCCCAGGACACCGACTACATCCGCGCCTACCGGATCGCGAAGGATGTAAAGTGGGTGACCAATACAGACTACGGCCCCCTGGACATCACCATCAACCTGAGCAAGCCGGAGAAGGACCCCAAGGCCATCGCCGCGGCCAGGACCGCGCCCCAGGACGCCTATCCCAAGT
>CANRBW010000034.1 GCA_947628975.1 uncultured Oscillospiraceae bacterium
TGATGAAGTTGTTGATGTAGTCGACGTTGCCGATGGCGTTGCTGGCGTTGCTGCGGATGGCCTCCGTGGCGGGGATGTTGGAGACCAGAAGAGAGTCGAAAAAGCCCAGGGAGGTGGAGAAGATCTGCTCGATCACAATGGGCAGGATCAGCCACAGCAGCTGTTTGCCTGTGAACAGGGTATATGTTTTTTTGGCCTTCCCAGCGCCCATCTGTCAGGACCTCCCCTATGCGGAACAAGAGTATGCTACCGTAGTTTTTCTTGATTTTCCACTGTTTTTCTGCTATCATATTCCCGGAATACAGATTTTTCAACAAACAGGGGGGAGAGAGCGTGGAAAACGGGAGACCGGCCGGGCCGCCGGAGGCGCTGGAGGGCGTCTACGCCGAGACCGTCCACCGGGACGCGGGCTTCGTCATGCCCCGGCCCCACTGCCACCCGTATTTCGAGCTGTTTTATGTGGAGAGCGGGTCCTGCCGCTTTTTTATCGAGAACAACCTCTACGACATCTACCCCGGGGACTTCATGCTCATCCCGCCGGAGGTCTTCCACTCCACCCGCTACCCCTCCGGCCCCTGCCGGCGGGACGCCCTCCACTTCGTCCGGGAGGACCTGGACCGGAGCGTGGCGGCGCTGATGCCGGGGGAGGAGGGGTTTTTCGCCGCGGTGCGCCTCTTCCAGACGCCGGAGGCCCTTCGGGAGCGGATCGGGGCCCACTTCGCCCGGATGGTGGGGGAACAGCGGCTGGGGGACGCCCGCTCGGGGCCCATGCTCCGGGTCCTGCTCCAGGAGCTGCTTTTGCTCTGCGGCCGGGAGTGCCGCTTTCTGGACGGCCTGCCGGAGGGGGTCCACACCACCGACCGGCAGATCGTCCAGGCCGCCCGGTACATCAGCGGCCACTACATGGAGCCGGTGAAGGCGGCGGACATCGCCGCCGCAGCGGGGTACAGCCCCAACTACCTGAGCCGGAAATTCCGGCGGTCGGTGGGCCTGGGCCTCCACGAGTACCTGGTGTTCATCCGCCTTCAGCACGCCGCCAGCCAGCTGGTGACCACCGCCGACTCCATCACCGACATCGCCTTCCGCTGTGGCTTCTCCGACAGCAACTACTTCAAAGACGCCTTCAAAAAGAGCTACGGCGTCACCCCCAGGGCCTACCGCCGCCGCCTCTGAGCGGGAGAAGCGCCGCACCTATTGACTTTTTGGGGCGGAACCGGTATAATGGCTCCGCTCCGCCGCGGGCGGAAGCTCGGCACAGGAGGAACGGATATGGACGAGATGCGGGAGCTGTGGGCGCGGACCAACCCGGTGTTCAACACCGCCAAGACCACGCTGATGGATTTTTGCCTGTTCGGGGACGAGGACGCCCGCCTGCTGGCGGACCGGCTGGGTCTGCGGACCGACTCGGTGATGGGGGAGAGCGAGCAGAAGGTGGTCTTCGGCGCCGCCAACGTGACGGTGATCGAGGCCCGCTACCGGGCCATGAACAACCTCATCCGGGCCACGGGGATAGGCACGGTGGTGGACCTCCCCTGCGGCTACACCCCCAGGGCCCTGAACGAGATGTTCCGGGACACGCACTACATCGGCTGTGACCTCCCGGCGGTGATCGACGCCCTGGCCCCGGTGATGGAGGAACTCCTCCGGGAGCGGGGCATCACCCGCAAGGAGTTCCACAGCGTGGACGCCACCAACTACCCCTCCCTCCGCCAGGCGCTGAACACCGTCCAGGGGGAGCTGTGCGTGACCACCGAGGGGCTGATCATGTACCTCAGCGACTCCGAACTGCGGGAGCTGTGCGCCAACATCCGCGCCGTGCTGAAGGAGTTCGGGGGCTGCTGGCTGGCCCACGACCCGGAGTCCAGCCCCATGACCATGGGGATCATGAAGGCGATGGTGGGGGAGGAGGCGCTGCGGACCATGCTCGCGGGCTGGAAGGCGTTCTCGGACAAGTCCGACCTGCCCACCCGGAGCACCGAGCTGAACGTGATGAACGTCAGCGCCCTGGACTACGAGGCCGGGGTGGCCCGGCTGAAGGACTTTTTGCGCTCGGTGGGCCTGCGGGCGGAGCGGGTGCCCATCGCCCGGTGTATGCCCCAGCTGAACAGCGCCGCCAATTTGCCCGCCCAGACCAGGGAGGCCCTGACCCGGGCCATCGGGCCGGTGTGCGTCTGGCAGATGACGGTGGACCCGGACTACCGGGAGGCGGAGGCGGACTTCTCCAGCGAGCACTTCGGGGTGGAGGTGAAGGTCCGGGGCGGCGCCATGGACATCGCCCTGCGGGGCCGGCTGGACTCCATCACCGCGCCGGAGTTTCTGGCGGCGTACGAGCGGGCGGCGGCCGAGGCCGCGCCGGAGCGGATCGCCATCGACGCCTCCGCCCTGGAATACCTCTCCTCCGCGGGACTGCGGGTGCTGTTCATCCTCATCAAGCAGGTGGGGGCGGGCCACCTGACCGTCACCGGCCAGAACCAGACGGTGCGGGAGATCCTGGAGCAGACCGGATTCTCGGAGATGCTTTGAGCCCGGTAAAGCGGCGCCCCGGCCCGCGAAAAAATCGGCAAAGGAGTGGCCTCGCCGCTTCTTTGACAAGCAAAGACCCCGGCGGCCACAGGCCGCCGGGGTCCTCGTTTTGCTTGCGGGTTTTGCTCTGCCGGGGGGATCACTGGATCTCCAGCGTCCGGCTCTGGGGCTGGGTCTCCTGGCGCTTGGGCAGGGTGAGCTTCAGCACCCCGTCTTCGTACTTGGCCTTGATGCCGTCGGCCTCCACGCCGGAGACGTCGAAGGAGCGGGCGTACTGGCCGTAGGAGCGCTCCACGTGGATATAGCCCTGCTTCTTGTCCCCGTCCTCGTGCTGGGAGTGGCGCTGGGCGGAGATGGTGAGGGTGTCGCCGCTCAGCTCCAGGTGGATGTCCTCCTTGGCGAAGCCGGGCAGGTCGGCCTCCAGCAGGTAGCTGTCCCCCAGGTCCTGGATGTCGGTCTTGAACTCCGCCAGGTCGTTCTGGCCGAAGAACCGGAAGAAGGGGTCCCGGAAGAAGCGGCGCTCCATCTCATCCAGCTCCTGGAAGGGGTTCAGGGTGAGCTGACGGTCCCGGGCGCTATGAACAGGTCTCAGTTCAAACATGATCCATACCTCCTATCCTCTGCCCGCCGCGCCGGGCGGCCCCGGCGGACGGGCGGCGTCCGGGACCGCGCCGGAGGGGCTTCGTTTTCCCCTCCTGACAAGACAGAGTATACCCGGAAATATCCTGTGAACTGTGTCCGTTCTATGAAGGAATTGTAAACTTTAGCACTCTCGACATGAGAGTGCTAATCCCGACCCTCCGGTCCGCCCTTGCATTTTGCCCCGGAGATGGCTACAATAGAGGCGGAACGGACCGCGCGGGTCCGAGTTTGAGCAAGGAGGAGATCCCCATGAACGACATTTTCCAGGCCATGGAGCGGCGCAGCTCCACCAGGGGCTACACCCCGGAGGCCCTCACCGAGGCGGAGCTGGAGGTCCTGCTCCGGGCGGGGCTCCAGGCCCCCACGGCCACCAACCGGCAGGAGATCCACATCACCGTGGTCCGGGACGGCCACCCCGTCCTGGCGGAGATCGAGGCGGAGAAGAACGCCCTGGCGGGCCAGACCCCGGCGGAGAACTTCTACTACGGCGCGCCCACGGTGCTGTTCCTCAGCGCGGAGGAGAGTTTTTCCTGGAGCGCGGTGGACGCGGGCATCGCCGTGGAGAACATCGCCCTGGCCGCCCAGGGGCTGGGGCTGGGCAGCGTCATCATCGGCTGCGTGAAGAAGGCCCTGGCCGGGCCGCGGCGGGAGCGCTTTGCCCAGGCCCTGCGCTTCCCGGAGGGGTACGGCTTCCAGATCGCCATCGCCGTGGGCCACCCGGCCAAGACCAAGGAGCCCCACACCTACGACCCGGCCCGGAGCGTGACCCGGCTGGAGGGGTGAGCGCCGCCCCCTCTTGCCAAACGGGGCCGGATGGGGTACAATGACCCAAGGCGGCCGCAGGCCGTATGTCCGCCGCGGGCAACGGAAGACAGAGCCGCGCACAGGGGGAGAGCGCCATGCCCATGTTCAACCAAAACGAGATCCTGGACACCATCCATATGATCGACCAGCAGCACCTGGACGTGCGGACCATCACCATGGGGGTCTCCCTGCTGGACTGCTGTGACCCGGACCCCGCCGTCGCCTGCCGGAAGATCTACGACAAGATCGTCCGCTCCGCCAAGGACCTGGTCCGGACCGGGGAGGAGATCGAGACGGAGTTCGGCATCCCCATCGTCAACAAGCGCATCTCGGTGACCCCCATGGCCCTGGTGGCCGGGGCCAGCGACACGGAGGACTACCTCCCCTTCGCCCAGGCCATGGACCGGGCGGCCAGGGAGGTGGGGGTGAACTTCATCGGGGGCTTCTCCGCCCTGGTGCAGAAGGGGATGACCCCCGCGGACCGGCGGCTCATCGCCGCCATCCCCCGGGCCCTGGCCCAGACGGAGGTGGTCTGCGCCAGCGTCAACGTGGGCTCCACCAAGGCGGGGATCAACATGGACGCGGTGGCCCTCATGGGCCGCACCGTCAAGGAGACCGCCGCCCTCACCGCCCACCGGGGCGGGTACGGCTGCGCCAAGCTGGTGGTGTTCTGCAACGCCGTGGAGGACAACCCCTTCATGGCCGGGGCCTTCCACGGCGTGGGGGAGGGGGACCGGGTGATCAACGTGGGGGTCTCCGGCCCCGGCGTGGTCCACCACGCCCTCCAGGCGGTGAAGGGCCAGAGCCTGGACGTGGTGGCGGAGACGGTGAAGAAGACCGCCTTCCGGGTGACCCGGATGGGCCAGCTGGTGGCCCAGGAGGCCAGCCGCCGCCTGGGGGCCGCCTTCGGCATCGTGGACCTGTCCCTGGCCCCCACCCCCGCGGTGGGGGACAGCGTGGCCCGCATCCTGGAGGAGATGGGGCTGGAGACCTGCGGCACCCACGGCACCACCGCCGCCCTGGCCCTGTTGAACGACGCGGTGAAGAAGGGCGGCGTGATGGCCAGCTCCAGCGTGGGCGGCCTCAGCGGCGCCTTCATCCCCGTCAGCGAGGACGAGGGGATGATCGCCGCGGCCGAGAGCGGCGTGCTGTGCCTGGACAAGCTGGAGGCCATGACCTGCGTGTGCTCGGTGGGGCTGGACATGATCGCCGTCCCCGGGGACACCCCGGCGGAGACCCTCGCCGCCATCATCGCCGACGAGGCCGCCATCGGCATGGTCAACAACAAGACCACCGCCGTGCGCCTCATCCCCGCGCCGGGGAAGGGCGTGGGGGAGGTGGTGGAGTTCGGCGGGCTGCTGGGCACCGCCCCGGTGATGCCGGTCCACCCCCAGGGGAGCGCCCCCTTCATCGCCCGGGGCGGCCGGATCCCCGCGCCGCTCCAGAGCCTGAAGAACTGACCGGCCCTGCCCGGCGGGGCGGCTAGGTCCGGGGCGGGCAGGGCATACTTTTGGGAAAGACCGGCCAAGGCCGGAAACAACATTCAGGAGGGGATCGGATATGCTGCTCAAGGAGAAGATCGCCGTCGTCACCGGCGGCACACGGGGGATCGGCTACGCCATCGTCAGGGCCTTTTTGGAAGAGGGGGCCACGGTGGTGCTGTGCGGGTCCCGGCAGGAGACGGTGGACAAGGCCCTGGCCTCCCTCCGGGCGGAGAACGCCCAGTGGCCGGTGGAGGGCATCTGCCCCAGCCTCACCGACTACGCCACCGTCAAGGCCGCCTTCGACGGGGTGGAGAAGAAATACGGCCGCATCGACATCCTGGTGAACAACGCCGGGGTCTCCGCCTCGGAGAAGATCGGCGACTACACCCCCGAGATGTTCACCAAGACCATGGACCTGAACGTCACCGCCGTCTTCCACTGCGTCCGGGCGGTGGTGGACGGGATGAAGGCCCGCCACAGCGGCGTGATCCTCAACACCTCCAGCATGGTCAGCCGGTACGCCCAGCCCGGCGGCGTGGCCTACCCCACCAGCAAGTTCGCCGTCAACGGCATGACCCTGGCCCTGGCCAGGGAGCTGGGGCCCGACGGCATCCGGGTCAACGCCGTGGCCCCCGGCGTCACCAGGACCGACATGGTGGCCGCCCTGCCGGAGAGCATGATCGCCCCCCTGGTGGCCCAGATCCCCCTGCGGCGGATCGGCGAGCCGGAGGACGTGGCCAACGCCTTCGTCTTCCTGGCCAGCGACAAGGCCAGCTATATCTCCGGCCAGGTGCTGGGGGTGGACGGCCTGGCCCGGTCCTGACCTGTCGGCCGGAGTTTCGCGCAAAAAGACAAAACGCCCCCGGCGGGCCGGGGGCGCGCAGACAAAAAAGCAAGGGGCGCGGCGGAGAGATCCGCCGCGCCCCTTTGGTCTGGGGATGTAATCAGCCCTGGGCGATGGCGCCCACGGGGCAGTTGGCCGCGCAGTTGCCGCAGTCAATGCAGGCGTCGGCGTCGATCACGTACTGGGCGTCGCCCTGGGAGATGGCGCCCACGGGGCAGCCGCCCTCACAGGTGCCGCAGCTGATGCAGTCGCTGCTGATCTTGTAAGCCATTGGAATACACCTCCGTTCAGACTGAAAATCATACGCGCGACGGCTGGGCCGTCTGGATTCATTCTACCACAGATTTTGAAAATTGCAACGGTTATTTTTCCGCCCCCGGCGGCGGTCTTTGCCCCTGTATAACCGGTCCTCCCTCTGGCAAAACTGGAAGCAGAAGAAAAAGGAGGGAGCGCAATGCCCATGTACCCCGGATCCGACCATCACCCCCAGAACTCCTACCGGCCCGCCCGGCAGAAAAACGAGGGGGCGGACACCCGCCTGGCCGACCAGTTCACCAGGGACCTGACCGCCCAGGCCCGCCTGGGGATGCTGGACCCGGTGGTGGGCCGGGAGCGGGAGCTGGGCCGGGTGATCCAGATCCTGGCCCGCCGGATGAAGAACAACCCCGTCCTCATCGGCGAGCCCGGCGTGGGCAAGACCGCCGTGGCCGAGGCCCTGGCCCAGGCCATGGCGGAGGGGCGGGTGCCGGAGGACCTGAAGGGGAAGCGGCTGCTGAGCCTGGACCTGGCCTCCATGGTGGCGGGGACCAAGTACCGGGGCGAGTTCGAGGAGCGGGTGCGCAACATCCTGGCGGAGCTGCGCCGGGCGGGGGATGTGATCCTCTTCCTGGACGAGCTGCACACGGTGGTGGGGGCGGGCAGCGCCGAGGGCGCCATCGACGCGGCCAACCTCCTCAAGCCCGCCCTGGGCCGGGGGGAGCTCCAGGTGCTGGGGGCCACCACGGTGGAGGACTACCGCCGCCACATCGAGAAGGACGCGGCGCTGGAGCGGCGCTTCCAGCCGGTCCAGGTGGAGGAGCCCAGCCGGGAGGAGACCCTGGCCATCCTCAAGGGCCTGCGGCCCCGGTACGAGCGCCACCACAACATCCCCATCCCCGACGCGGCGCTGGAGGCGGCGGTGGAGCTGGCGGGGCGCTACCTCCCCGACCGGCGCTTTCCGGACAAGGCGGTGGATCTGATGGACGAGTCGGCGGCGCTGGAGCGGCTGGACCCGGCCGGCCGGAGCGAGGAGCTGGCCGAGCTGGAGCGCCGGGCCGACCAGGCCGGCCGGGAGCGGGAAGAGGCGGCGGCCCACCGGGACTTCCACCGCTGTCTCCTCCTCCGGGACGCCCAGCAGAGCTTCACCCGCCAGGCCGGGGAGCTGCGGCAGCGGTGGCGGCAGAGCCGCCGGGGCGGCGTCAGCGCCGAGACGGTGGCCAGGGTGGTGGGGATGTGGACCGGCATCCCGGTGAGCCGGATGGGGACCCAGGAGCGGGAACAGCTGGCCGAACTGGAGGGAGAGCTGCTGGAGGAGGTGGTGGGCCAGCCCCAGGCGGTCCGGGCGGTGGCCCAGGCGGCGCGCCGGTCCCGGCTGGGGCTGAAGGACCCGGGGCGGCCCGCCGGGTGCTTCCTCTTTCTGGGCCCCACCGGCGTGGGCAAGACCCAGCTGTGCCGCGCCCTGGCCAAGCACCTGTTCGGCAGCCAGGAGCGGCTGATCCGCTTTGATATGTCGGAGTATATGGACAAGCACACCGCGGCCCGCCTGGTGGGCGCGCCGCCGGGGTATCTGGGCTATGACGACGGCGGCCAGCTGACCCAGCGCATCCGGCGGCAGCCGTACAGCCTGGTGCTGTTCGACGAGGCGGAGAAGGCCCACCCCTCGGTGCTGGACCTGCTATTGCAGATCATGGAGGAGGGGAGCCTGACCGACGGACAGGGGCGGCGGGCGGACTTCCGGAACGCCGTCATCGTCCTCACCTCCAACCTGGGCTCGGAGCGGACCTCCCGGGGGAAGGTGGGGCTGGGCTTCGGCGGCTGCGCCGGCCGGGAGGCCGCCCGCCGGGCGGCCCAGGAGGCGGCGCGGGACTTCTTCCGGCCGGAGTTTCTGGGGCGGCTGGACGAGGTGGTGTGCTTCGACCCCCTGGGCCGGGAGGAGCTGACCCAGATCGCCCGGACCCTGCTGGCCCAGGCGGGGGAGCGGCTGGCCCGCCACGGGGTGGCCCTGGACGCCCCCGACGCGGCGGTGGCGAGCCTGGTGACCCGGACCATGGCCCAGAACCAGGGGGCGCGGCCCCTGCGCCGCCTCATCGCCAGGGAGGTGGAGGACAAGGCCGCCGAGGGGATCCTGGCCGGGACCCTCCGCCCCGGCGGGCGGTTCTGCCTCAGCGCCCCGGCGGGGGAGCTCTCCGCCAAAACCGCCGTCTGACCACCCGCGCCGCGGCGGCTGCCTCTCGCAGGGGCGGGTGGGCGTTCAGCTTCCAGCGACAAGTCTGCTGTGACCTGGCAGGGCCAGGCATGGCAGACTTGCTGTTTCCTGCGGAGCTAGACGGTGTACATCGCTGTGCGTTGCAGGACTAGGCGGTGTACATCGCTGGACGTTGCAGGACTAGGCGCGGTACGTCTGCTGTATCTTGCAAGGATAGGCGCGGTCATCTGCTGTATCAAACAGGGGCGGGTGAGATTATGGCTTCCAGCAACGGGTCTGCGATAACCTTTCAGGACTAAGCGGTGTACGTCTGCTGTATCTTGCAAGGATAGGCGTTGTTCTCTGCTGTTCCAATCAGGGGTGGGTGGGCTTCAGGCTTCCGGCAACCGGTCTGCGATAACCTTGCAGGACTAGGCGTTGTTCAATGCAGGACGTTTCAGGGCTAGGCGGTGTTCTCTGCTGTACCTTTCAGAGATAGGCGAGGGTTCAGCTTTTGGACGGCACGGACGCTCATCCTGCCACGGGCAGGAGGGCGGTCGCCTCCGGCGGGGCCAAGACCATTTCTCTTTTCTCTGCGGAGAAAAGAGAAACGGTCCTGGACTCCAAAGAGAAAAGAGTGGGGCTGGAGTCGTTCCCGCCTACGCTAACAGGTCGGCGGCCCGGAGGACAGGACTGCGCCAGCAAGTTGCCGCCTCCGGCGGCACAACGTATGTGCCGGACAGCCCCTCTACTCTTTTAACATCCGCCGCGGCCGCCTCTGGCGTTTGGCTGGGGGCGTGGGTAGTGCTGCCTGGGAGGCGTCAGCCGCTGAACGGCGCGGGCCCTCGCTGGGTCTTTTACGCGCTGCCAACCAAGTACCAAGAGGCGGCCACGGCGGGTGTTAAAATCGGACCAGCTACGCCCAGCACTCCCGTCATGCCGCCCAGTGGCGGCGACCTGCTGTGCCAGTGCGTTTCTCCGGGCCGCCGAACGACAGTGGCAATCGGGAACGATTCCAGCCCCTTCTTTTTCTTTTGGCATCCAAAACCGTTTTCTTTTTCTTCGCAAAGAAAAAGAAAATGGGTTTGGCCCCCGCGCCGGGGAGGCGCGACCTTTGTCCGGTTCGGACAAAATGGCGCAAACGACAAAACGCAATCCGCTGAAAGCCATAATCCCACCCACCCCTGGAAGGTACAGCAGATGACAGCGCCTATCCCTGCAAGATACAGCAAATCCATGACGCCTAGCCACGAAAGGCCCGTCAAGGCTTATGCTGGAAGCTGTAAGCCCACCCGCCCCTGCTTGAGACAGCAGAGTACAGCGCCTAGTCTTGCAATGTCCAGCATAGAACACCGCCTATCCCCGCAAGGTTATCGCAGAGACATTGCTGGAAGCTAAAAGCCCACCCACCCCTGGAAGGAACAGCAGAGAACAGCGCCTAGCCTTGCAAGATACAGCAGATGTACACCGTCTAGTCCTGCGACGCACAGCATAGAACACCGTCTAGCTCCACTACGTCCAGCAAAGAACACCGCCTAGCCCTGTTAGGTTATCGCAAAATCGTTGCTGGAAGCCAAAAGCCCACCCGCCCCTGCTTGAGACAGCAGATGACAGCGCCTAGTCTCGCAAGATACAGCAGACGTACACCGTCTAGTCCTGCGACGAACAGCAGACTTCAACGTCTAGTCCTGCGACGTCCAGCAGCGAACGCCGCCTAGTCTTGCGACGTCCAGCGATGCACACCGTCTAGTCCTGCGACGCACCGCCGCCGCGCACCGCTGTGCTTGGTCAGACGGCGGTTTTGTCCGGGGGGTCCTCGGCGGGGCGCAGGCCCACGCGCAGGACCAGGGCGGTCTTGTCGTCCTCCCGGGCCGGGTCGTGGTCCACCAGCGCCTCCGCCAGGGCGGCGGGGGAGCCGCCGTCAAAGTCCATCAGGGCGTCCCGGAGCCACTGGTCGTCCCCGGTCAGCACCCCGTCGGTGAGGAGGACCAGGCAGTCGCCGGGGTCCGCCTGGAAGGGGCAGCTGTCCGGGGCGGAGGCGCCGTCCCGGGTCAGCCCGGCGGGGAGGGACCGGCCGGACAGCCGCTTGACGCTCCCCCGCCGGCGCAGGTAGCTGGGGGCGGCCCCCAGTTTGTAGACGCAGCCCCGGCCGGTGTAGAGGTCCAGCTCCAGCAGGTCCACCGTGGAGAAGCCGCCGGTCTCCTCCTGGCGGAGGCACAGGGCCTGGTCCAGGGTCTTCAGGGCGCTGAGGGCCCCCACCCCCGCCCGCAGGAGCTTTTCCAGCAGACGCAGGCACAGATCGCTCTCCCGGCGGGCCTCCCGGCCGCTGCCCATGCCGTCGCACAGCAGGAGGTAGAGCCGGCCCCGGTCGTCCTTGAACCAGGCGCAGGCGTCGCCGCTGACGCTCTGGCCCTCCCGGCGGCGGCCCGCCACCCCGGCCAGGGCGGTGAAGGGCTCCCGCTGGCGGTAGTGGACCTGCCCCTCCTCCCCGTCGGCGGGGGCCAGGGGCACGTCCAGCAGGCTGGACAGGGCCGCGCGGGCGGTCTCGTCGGCCAGGGCGGGGGCGTCGGGGCCCTCCAGCTGGAGCTGGAGGCGGCCCTCCCGGTCCAGCAGGGCCAGCCCCTGGCAGTTCAGCTCCCGCCCCGCCAGAAAGCGCCCCAGCTTGCGGGTCCGGGCGCTGTCCACCGTCAGGGGGGCGGCCATGGCCGCCGCCGTGTCCTCCAGGAAGCGGGCCATGTCGCCGTACTGGCGGCAGACCGCCCGGCGGCTCCGGCCCACCTGACTGTGATAGCGCCGCCGCCACAGCAGGCCGGACAGCTCCTGCCCCACCGCCTCCAGAAAGGCGGGGAAGCGGACGCACCGGTCCCGGAAGCGGGGCGGGAACTGCTCCGCCCTGGCCCGGCCCTCGGCCAGCAGGGCGGGCAGGGCGTGGTTGAGCAGGTCGAAGGTGTCCTGGTACTCGTCCTGCCAGCACCGGTCCCGGAGGGGACAGCGACAGCAGACCCGGTTGGCCGCCCGGTCGTAGATGACGCTGGGGTCCTCGCCGTTGTCGGCGGGGGCGTCGAAGGCGGCCCGGAGGGCGGAGAAGACCTCCCCAAAGGCCCCCGCGCCCTCCCGGAGGCGGCGCAGGGCGCTGCGGTAGGCCCACTGGCTCTTGCCCATGGCGCTCTCCGGGGCGAAGAGGACCCGGGCCTGGTCCAGGAGCCGCTGGGGCAGCAGCAGGAAGACCCCCG
>CANRBW010000035.1 GCA_947628975.1 uncultured Oscillospiraceae bacterium
GGCGTGGATCTCCCCTTCCCGCAGGGTGAAGTTCACGTTCTGAAGGGCCCGCACGCCGGGGAAGTACTTGCAGATGCCGCGCATTTCCAACACTACGCCTTCCTGCATTCGGGACACGCCTCCATTCTTTCAGATAATAGAACACGCGGCGCGGCTGGGGTGCCGCGCCGCGTGCCGGGTCACAGAGTATGTGGCTGAGGGAGGGGCCGATCAGGTCCCGTACTTGTCCACGTCAGCCTGGGTGAGGGTGGCGGCGTCGAAGCCCTGCTCGGGGGTGTAGATGATCTTCTCAGCGGGCTCGTTCCCGGCCACCAGGTCCTTGATGATGGCGTCCACCGTGTCGGCCTGGAGGGGGTTGCACAGGCCCATGTAGTTCCAACGGCCGGCCAGGACCTCCTCGAAGGCCCACTTGTCGCTGTCGAAGCCCATGATGATGACGTCGCCGTCCACCCCGTGGGTGATGCCGTTGGCGTCCAGAGCGGCGGCGGCGCCGCGGGCCATGCCGTTATTCTCGGCGTAGATCACGTTGAAGTCCTTGCCGGAGTCGATGACGGACTGCACGATGGTCTTGGCGGTGGCCTCGTCCCAGTCGGCGGTCTGCTGGGTCACATAGTTCCAGTTGTCCTCGGCCTCCACCTTCTCGTCCAGAGCGCCGGTGCGGCCCAGCTGGGCGTCAGAGCCCATGTGGCCCTGGATGTGGATGATGTTGTACTCGTCCAGGCCCTGGGCCTCCAGCCAATCCACGGCGGTCTTGCCCTCGGCGGGCATATCGGAGACCACGGCGGCGACGTACATGCTCTCGTCAGCTTCCAGCATACGGTCAAAGAGGATGACCTGGGTGCCGGCGGCCTGAGCGTCCTGGAGGACGGTGTCCCAGCCGGTGGTGGAGGCGGGGGAGAGGAGCAGGAAGTCCACCTCGTCCTGGATCATCTGCTGGGCGGTGGCGATCTGCTGGGCGGCGTCGTTGTTGTTGTAGAAGGTGGCGTCATAGCCGTTGGCCTCAGTGAAGGTGGCCCGCATGGCCGCGTCGTTGGCGGTGCGGTAGCCGGACTCATTGGGGTCGTTGTTGATGACGCCGACGGTGATCAGACCGTCCGCGGCGGGCGCGTCGGGCGCGTCGTCAGCGGGGGCGTCAGTGGCGGGGGCGTCGGTGGCGGGGATGTCGGCGGTGTCCCCACCGCCGCCGCAGGCGGCCAGAGCGAAGACCATCACCAGAGCCAGAAGCAGAGCAAGATACCGTTTCATCGCATTCATACCTCCATCATTCATTTGGTTGGCCCGCCACATTCCCCAGTATGGGGCGGACCTTGTAACCCCTAGCATAACGGTTTTCCGTCTATTTGTCAATAGATTCCTGGGGCGGTTCGGGAAAGTTCGTGCAAAATAGACAACGCCCCCAGCGGGACAGGGGAAAGGTCCGGCCGGGGGCGGGGCGGGGCGGTGGTTTGGGGCAGGTTTCGGGGCGGTCAACCCGCCCGCATGAGCTGGACCGACAGGACCAGGACCTTGATCCCGGAGATCAGGATGGAGATCCCCACCAGGAGCCCCACGGTGAGGATAGTGATCATGGGCTGGAACAGGCAGACCACCCCCACCGCGGCGGTGGCCGCGCCCAGGAGCATCACCACCAGCCATCCGGCGGTGCGCAGGTCGCTGGGGAGCGCCTGGTTGAGCCGCCGGAGGGACAGGGCCTCGGCGATGCCGCAGACGCCGTAGAGCAGGATCCACAGCGCCACGGCGTAGGCGATGACCATATCGGTGGCGAAGCGGACGAAGCCGTTGGCGACGATGAGCCCGCCCAGCAGGATCCCGGCCACGCCGCCGATGAGCTCCCAGACGCTGCGGCCATCCCTGCCCGCGGCGTAGCGGAAGACGGCGGCCACGCCGGCCACGATGATGGCCACGCCGGTGAGCCAGCTCAGGGTGGAAAAGGCCGCCGCCGGGGTGAGGATACAGCCAAAGCCGCAGAGGATCATCAAAACGCCGAGCACGATCATGAGGACTGTCATACAAACTGCCTCCCTTGTTGTGGTGGCTCCATTATATCCCCCGGCCGCGGCCCTGTCAACGCCGGGCGGCCCGGCCGGTCTGCGGGACAGGGGGTCCGCGCGGGGCGCGCCTGGGGGTCCGGACCGTCTTCCGGTTGCGCGCGGGGGAAAAAAGGTGTATGATAGGAGCACAGAGAAAAAGGAGGCGGTCCGGCGTGAAGTTGACCTTTCTGGGGGCGACCCACGAGGTGACGGGGAGCTGTACCCTCATCGAGGTGGGCGGCGCTTACGGCCTGGTGGACTGCGGCATGGAGCAGGGGCGGAACGTGTTTGTGAACCGGGACCTCCCGGTGCCGGAGGGGCAGTTGGACTTCGTGCTGTTGACCCACGCCCACATCGACCACTCCGGCAACCTGCCCCTGCTGTGCAAGCGGGGGTACAAAGGCCCCATCTACGCCACCGCCGCCACCTGCGCCCTGTGCGAGATCATGCTGCGGGACTGCGCCCACATCCAGGAGTCGGACGCGGAGTGGAAGAGCCGCAAGTCCCGCCGGGCGGGGGGCCCGGAGGTGGAGCCGGTCTACACCATGGACGACGCCGAGGCCGCCATCCGCCGCCTGCGCCCCTGCCGCTACGGAGAGAAGCTCCAGGTCTCAGAGCGCGTGACCGTCCGCTTCGTGGACGCGGGGCACCTCATGGGCTCGGCCAGCATCGAGGTCTGGCTCACCGAGGGGGACGTGACGAAAAAAGTCGTCTTCAGCGGGGACATCGGCAACCTGGACCAGCCCATCATCAACGACCCCCAGTACATCCGTCAGGCGGACTATGTGGTCACCGAGTCCACCTACGGCGACCGGCTCCACCAGAAGGTGGCGGGGAACAACGTGGCCTTTTTGGCCGACTGCGTCCAGCAGACCCTGGACCGGGGCGGCAACCTGGTGATCCCCTCCTTCGCCGTGGGCCGGACCCAGGAACTGCTCTACTTCCTCCGGGAGGTGAAGCTGGACCGGCTGGTCACCGGCCACGGGGACTTCCCGGTCTATGTGGACAGTCCCCTGGCCAACGAGGCCACCGGCATCTTCCTCCAGTGCGACCGGGAGTGCTTCGACCCGGAGACCCAGGCCCTGCTGGACCAGGGGATCAACCCCCTGGTCTTCCCCGGTCTGCGGCTGGCCGTGTCCAGCGAGGAGTCCAAGCAGATCAACCTGGACGGGGAGCCCAAGGTCATCCTCTCCGCCAGCGGGATGTGCGAGGCGGGGCGGGTCCGCCACCACCTGAAGCACAACCTCTGGCGGCCGGAGAGCACCGTCCTCTTCGTGGGCTACCAGGCGGAGGGCACCACCGGCCGGGCCATCCAGAGCGGCAAGACCCCCATCTCCCTCTTTGGGGAGGAGGTGGCGGTGAACGCCCAGATCCGCACCTTCACCGGCAAGAGCGGCCACGCCGACAAGGACGGCCTGCTGCGCTGGATCTCCGCCTTTGAGGAGAAGCCCAAAATGGTCTTTGTCAACCACGGGGAGGACGGGGTGTGCGAGAGCTACGCCCGGTGCCTCCGGGAGGAGCGGGGACTGAACGCCTACGCCCCCTATTCCGGCGCGGTGTACGACCTGGCGGCGGGCCGCTTCCTGGAGACCCCGGAGGGGGTGCGGGTGGAGAAGAAGTCCGCCAAGCAGGCCCGGAACGACAGCGTCTTCGAAAACCTGCTGGCCGCCTGCCGGCGGCTCACCCAGCTGGCCCAGGGTTTTCGGGAGTTCTCCAACAAGGACATCGCTCGGTTCACCGGCCAGGTCAACTCCCTGGTGGACAAGTGGACCAACTGGACCCGGAAGAAATAGACCGCCGCCCCGGCCGGGGCGGACAACACCAGCCGCGGCGCGGCGAGAGAGGAAGGGACGAGATGAGACTGGTGATCGACTGCTGTGTGCGGGGGGAGGCCTCCGGTACCCGGAGGCTGACCCGCCGCTGTCTGGACGCCCTGGGGGGCGGGGAGACGCGGATCCTGGAGCTGGAGCGGGAGGGGCTGGTCCCCCTGGGGGCGGAGGAGCTGGCCCAGCGGGACCGGCTGGCCCTCCTAGGGGAGTTCGACCACGAGATGTTCCGCTACGCCCGCCAGTTCCGGGACGCGGAGGAGATCGTGGTGGCCGCGCCCTACTGGGACCTGTCCTTTCCCGCTCTGCTGAAGGTCTATCTGGAGCGGGTGTCGGTGGCCGGGCTCACCTTCGGCTACCAGGGGGACCGGCCGGTGGGGTACTGCCGGGCCAGGCGGCTGATCTACCTGTCCACCTGCGGGGGCTATACCGGCGGCCGGCACCTGGGGGAGGAGTACGTCCGGGCCCTGGCGGAGATGCTGGGGGTGACCGGCTTCCAGGGCTTCGCCGTGGAGGGGCTGGACGTGGACCCCGCCCGGCGGGAAGAGGTGCTGGAGGCGGGGATCCGGCGCGTGGTGGACCAGCTCCGCCGGAGCTGAGCCAGACGGAGAGGAGCGGTCGGCATGGCGCGGGAGATCACATCCTGGGAGAGTCTGGAGGCGGCGGCGGAGCGGTACGGCCTGCTGCCCTTCTTCCGCTGCGGCGTGGGCCTGTCGGTGGAGGAGCTGACGCCGGGGCGGTACTGGTTCTCCGGGGAGGTGGACGGCCCCTGGGAGTGGCGCATGGAGGTGGCCCGCCGGGGAAAGGTGGCCTACGGCAAGCTGTTCGCCCGGAAGACGGGGCTGGTCAGCCGGGAGTGGTACCCGGACCTGGCCAACTACCGCCGGGACGGGTACGACTTCGACGCCCGCTACGAGGACGGCCTGGCCGAGTACCGGGAGAAGCGGATCATGGACGTCCTGCTCCGGGAGGGGCCCATGCTCTCCAAGGACCTGAAGCGGGCGGCGGGCTTTGGCGGGGAGGGCCTGAAGGGCTTTGACGCCGCCATCACCCGCCTCCAGATGGAGACCTATGTGACCGTCCACAGCTTTACCTACGCGGTGGACCGGCAGGGCCGCCCCTACGGCTGGGGGATGGCCCGATACGCCGTGACCGAGGACGTGCTGGGGGAGGAGGTCACCCGGGGGGCCTATGGCCGCCCGCCCCGGGAGTCCAAGGCCCGGCTGCTGGACCGGCTGGGCCTGCTCTGCCCCCGGTCCTTCGACGACGAGCTGGAGCGGCTGATCCGCTGAACGGGCGGGGAGACGACCATAAAGAAAGGAGAGAGCGTATGACGGCGGAGGACTACATCCGCGCGCTGGGCCTGGAGCCCCACGCGGACGAGGGGGGCTGGCTGGCCCCCCGCTGGCGCTCGGCGGACGACGCGACGGTGAGCGCCGTCTACTACCTGCTCCACGCCGGGGAGATCTCCCGCTGGCACCGCCTCCGGGCGAGCAACGAGATTTGGACCTGGCACGCCGGTGGGGCGCTGGAGATGACCCTGGGGGGCTCGGGGGACTGGCCGGGGGCGGAGCGCCCCACCGTCCTTCTGGACGCCCGGCACCCCACGGCGGTGGTTCCGGCGGGGGAGTGGCAGACCACCAGGGTGAAGGACGGGGACTTCGCCCTGGTCACCTGCGTGGTGGCCCCCGCCTTCCGGGACGAGGACTGCGAGCTGCCCCACCCCAGCGTAGAGGAGGTGGAGGGCGATGCCTGATTTCTCGCTCGCCGGCAAGGTGGCCCTGGTCACCGGCGTGAGCCGCGGCCTGGGCCAGGCCATGGCGGTGGCCCTGGCCCAGGCGGGGGCGGACGTGGTGGGCGTGGGCCTGCGGGGCCTGGGGGAGACCGGGGAGCGGATCCGGGCCCTGGGCCGCCGGGCGGTCTCGCTCCAGGCGGACCTGGCCCGGAGCGACGGGATGGACCGGGTGGCCGCCCAGGCGGTGGCCGCCTTGGGCCGGGTGGACATTCTGGTGAACAACGCCGGGATCATCCGCCTGGCCCCCGCCCTGGACCACAGCATGGAGGACTTCGACGCGGTGATGGCGGTGAACCTCCGGTCGCTGTTTCTGCTGACCAGGGAAATCGCCAGGCAGATGGTGGACCTGGGGGGCGGGAAGATCATCAACATCTGCTCGGTCCAGTCCCTGAAGGGGGGCGACGGCGACGCGGCCTATGTGGCCAGCAAGCACGCCGTCCACGGCCTGACCCGCGCCTGGGCCAACGAGTGGGGCCGCTACAACATCCAGGTCAACGCCATCGCCCCCGGCTACATGGTCACCGACAACACCGCCACCCTCCGGCAAAACCGGGCGGCGGTGGAGGCCATCACCGCTCAGATCCCCCTGGGCCGCTGGGGCCGGCCGGAGGACCTGATGGGCCCGGTGGTCTTTCTGGCCTCCTCCGCCTCCGACTTTATCACCGGCCACCTGCTGGTGGCGGACGGGGGCTATATGAACGCCTGAAGTTCGCGAACAAAAGCGGAACGGGGGTTTGGCCCCGTTCCGCTTTTCTTTGACACTTTTTTGCGGCCCGCCGCAGCGCGCGCCCCGGCCGCCCTCTTGACCATTTTTGCGGCCGTCAGGCCCGGTCCTGCTGATAGGAGAGGATCTCGCCGGTGAGGGCGTCCACGTCCACCTCGTATTCCACCCCGGCGGCGTAGAACTCCACCTCGTACTCCGCCTGGTTCCGGTCCACGTCCAGCTTGCACTGGACGAAGGTCACCTGGTCGGCGGTGAGGCCGGCCCTGGCCAGGGCGTAGTCCTTGGCCGCCGTCTCGCCGATGTAGGCCGGGGCGGAGGGCTGGGGGGCGGGGGTCCCGGAGGGCGGAGCCGCCGGTCCCTGGCCCTGGCCGTTATCGCCAAAGGGGTCGGGGGCGGGAGGCTCGGTGGACGGGGCGGGCGCCGCCCCCGTCGGTCAGGACCGCGCCGGTCAGGAGGGCGTCCAGCTCCTCCATGGTGCGGCCCGCCAGGTCCTCGAAGGTGTAGCCGGGGTCCTGCCGGAAGACCGCCAGGATCCGCTCCACCTTCTCCGGGGTGATGCCGTAGCGGTCGGCCAGGCGTTGGAGTTCCCCTTCGGCGGGGGCGGCGGTCTCCGCCGGGGCGGGGGTCTTTCCGGCGCATCCGGCGGCGCCGAGGGCCAGCGCCCCGGCGCAGAGCAGGGCCAGAGCCCCGCGGGATCGGATAGTCATGGGACATACCTCCTGACAAATCAAGGTCCGGGCCGCCGGGGACGTCCCGGACCCGGCCACAGCCCCATTGTAATGAGGCGGAGGGGAAAAGTCAAGGGCGCGGGCGGCCTGAAACGGGGTCCGGCGGCGCCCCGGCGGCCCGGGCCAGCTCCTGGGCCAGGTCGCAGACGCGCTGGGCGGCGTCGGCGGGGATCTCCCGGCGCTGGCGGCGGATGACCTCCGGGGCCAGGTCCCGGGCGCGCTGGAACTGGTCGGGGGGGATGGAGAGCCCCCGCTGGGCGAAGAACCGTGCGTTCAGGGTCTCGCAGCCGGGGATGGGGGGCAGGTGGACCAGCGGGACGCCGGCCACCGCCGCCTCGGTGGAGGAGAGGCCGCCGGGCTTGGTGAGGTAGAGGTCGCAGGCGCGCAGGTAGAGGGCCATCTTGTCGGTGGTGTGGAGCAAGAGAAGCCGGTCCCCGTACTTCTTCGCCAGGGCCTTGTAGGTCCGGTCGTTGGTGCCGCAGATGACGATGAGCCGGGCGGAGTCCCCCCACCGCGCGAAGAGCCGCCGCACCGCCCGCTTCAAAACGCCCGCGCCCATACTCCCCGCCGAGACCAGCAGATAGCGCTCCGCCGGGTCAAGCCCCAGGGCCCGGCGGGCCTCGTCGCGGCTGAGGTCCCGGCGGAAGGCCGCGGCCACGGGGATGCCCAGGGGCCGGAGCTTTTCCGCCGGGATCCCCCGGGCCAGATACTCCGCGTCCAGGTCGGGGTGGGGGGTGACGCACAGGTCGAAGGCCACCTCCTCCACGAAGGGGCTACAGGTGTAGTCGGTGCTGACAAAAAGGATGGGGGGCACGGCCACCCCCCGGTCCTTGAGGATGGTCAGCACCTCGCCGGGGTAGATGTGGGTGAGGAGGATCACGTCGTAGTGGTGGTCCCGCAAAAAGCCCTCCATGGCGCGGGCGGTCTTGCGGTTGAAGTAGTAGACCGGGGAGCGCCAGGGCAGCCGGCGGTAGAGGTCCCCCAGTTTGTACACCAGCCCGAAGGCCCTGGGGGCCCGCTGGGCCACGGCGATGTAGGTGTTGTCCACCCGCTCCACCGTGCGCTGGCCCCGGAGGACGTAGGGGTTCATCAGGTCCGCCCGGTGCCCCCGGCGGAGCAGCTCCTCCTGGAGGGCGTGGGCGGCGGCGTTGTGCCCGCCCCCGGTCCCGCAGGACAGGATCAGCGCATCCATAGCAGCTTCACCGCCGGCCTGGTCCGCTGTTCTTTGCTCAGGTGGAGCCGCAGGAGGACCGCGCCGGAGATCAGGGCAAAGCCCCCCCAGATGGCGAAGGGGAACCGGAACAGGAACAGGACCAGAGTGACCGCGTAGGTGACCGCGGTGCGATAGAAGTGGGGGTCCACCCGGAGGACCACCGAGAAAAAGACGAAGACCAGGGCAAACAGCACCAGCGGCCGCCAGCTGGGCAGCAGGCCGATCAGACAGCCGAAGGTGACGGCGATGCCCTTGCCGCCCCGGAAGTGGTGCCAGAGGGGGAAGGTGTGGCCCAGCACCGGGGCGAACAGCACCAGGGACATGGGCACCGCCCCCAGCGCCGCCCCGCCGGAGAGCTGGCGGAAGCAGTACACCGGCCAGGCCCCCTTGCCCAGGTCGCCCAGGAGGGTCGCCGCGCCGCACCAGAAGCCGCCGTACCGGAAGGCGTTGGAGGTGCCGGGGTTGCCGTCCTCGCTGGCCTCCAGCGCGGCGGTCTTCCCGGCGAGAGAGGTGGCCAGGCGGGCAAAGAGGACGCTGCCGGAGAGGTATCCGGCCAGGATATAGAAAAGGGCGGTGGTCATGGGGCGCGCTCACCTCCGGGTCATCGGGCGTCCTGTACAGTATAATTCCCGGCGAAAAACTTGTCAAGTTCCGCCCGCGTCCCGCCCTCTCAAGGCGGCGGATGATCGGCGAAACGCCCCGGACGGGCGGCGTCCGGGGCGCTTTCCGATGAAAAACCCCGGAGCCGTTGCGGCTCCGGGGTTTGCTTGATATATCAGCGCTTGGAGAACTGGGGCGCGCGCCGCGCGGCGTGGAGGCCGTACTTCTTGCGCTCCTTCATACGAGGGTCGCGGGTCAGGAACCCAGCGGCCTTCAGGGCGGGGCGGAACTCCTCATTCATCAGCAGCAGGGCCCGGGCGATCCCGTGGCGCATGGCGCCGGCCTGGCCGGTGACGCCGCCGCCGGAGACGGTGGCGACGATGTCCACCTTGCCCACCGTGGAGGTGGTGACCAGGGGCTGGCGGACGATGAGCTTCAGGGTCTCCAGACCGAAGTAATCGTCGATGTCACGGCCGTTGATGGTGATGGAGCCGGTGCCGTTGGGGAAGAGGTGCACCCGGGCCACAGAGGACTTGCGGCGGCCGGTGCCGTAGTGATAAGGCTTCTTACTCTTATACATTCTCGTGATCCTCCTTACGCCTCGGTGTAGAGTTCGGGCTTCTGGGCGGCGTGGGGATGCTCGGCGCCGCGGTAGATCTTCATGCGGGTCAGGGAGTCCTTGGTGACGGTGTTGCGGGGCATCATGCCGCGCACGGCCAGCTTCATGGCCAGCTCCGGCTTATCCTGCATGAGGAGACGGTACTTGGTCTCGTGGAGGCCGCCGGGGTAGCCGGAGTGGGTGCGGTAGAACTTCTGCTCCAGCTTCTTGCCGGTGAGGACGGCCTTCTCGGCGTTGATGACGATGACGAAGTCGCCGCAGTCGGCATGGGGGGTGTACTCGGGCTTGCGCTTGCCCCGCAGGAGGTCGGCCACGATCACCGCCGTCTTGCCCAGAGGCTTGCCGGCGGCGTCGACCACATACCACTTGCGGACAATATTGCCCTTGTTGGCCATAAAGGTGGACATAGTGTGATCTCTCGCTTTCCGTTTGAAATGCCCGCGAAAACCGCGGGAAAGTTGACTTTACAAAGTCGAGCGTGTTGTATTATAATGCTTTCGACCCCCGCTGTCAACGGATTTTTGGAAATTTTTTATCGTCAAAATCAAATTCTTTGATTTTTAGCGTTTTTCTCGCAAATGCTCTTGAACGCTCACTTTCGATTTTATATTTTTTCAGGAAGGGGAGAGGCTCCGTGCGGCAGATCGTGTCCCAGACGCGGCGGTGCGTGGAGGATTACCGGATGATCCGGGCCGGGGACCGGGTGGCGGTGGGGGTGTCCGGGGGGAAGGACTCGGTGGTCACCCTGTGCGCCCTGGCCAAACTCCGGGAGTTCTACCCCCAGCCCTTCACGGTGGAGGCCATCACACTGGATCTGTCCGGCGGCCGGATGGACTTCTCCCCCCTGGAGCGGCTGTGCCGGGAGCTGGAGGTCCCCTTCCACCTGATCCCGACGCATATCTTCGAGGTCATCTTCGACTACCGCCACGAGAAAAACCCCTGCTCCCTGTGCGCCAAGATGCGCCGGGGCGCGCTCCACAGCGCCATGTTGGAGCGGGGCCTTTCCAAGATCGCCCTGGGCCACCACCGGGACGACGCGGTGGAGACCTTTCTGATGAGCCTGATCTACGAGGGGCGGATCAACTGCTTCCAGCCGGTGACCTATCTGGACCGCACCGGCGTCACCCAGATCCGTCCCCTGCTCTACTGCACCGAGGGGCAGATCCGCTCCGCCGTGGCCCGCAACGGCCTGCCGGTGGTGAAGAACCTCTGCCCCGCCGACGGCTCCACCAAGCGCCAGGAGGTCAAGGAGCTGGTGGCGGAGCTGTCCGGGCGCTACCCCGACCTGAAGGAGTACGTCTTCTCGGCCATGCAGCGTCTGCCCCTGCCGGAGTGGGGGGTGCTGCCCAGAAAGCGGCCGGGCCGTCGGGCCGGGCCGGAGGGCGGGGCGGAGTCGCGTTAGTCTTGACTTCTTTTTCCGGCGGGGACCATAATAGAATAACGGTATCTGAGACAGGGACGGGGAGGTGAGGAAGGTGAAGCTGCCGTCCCAATGGCTGGCGGAGCGGATCCTGCGCCGCCGGGACCCGGCGGACCCGGCGGTCCGCACCGCCTGCGGCCAGACCGCGGGCTGGCTGGGCGCGGGGCTGAACCTCCTGCTGGCGGCGGCGAAGTTCCTGGCCGGGGCCCTGTCCGGCTCCCTGGCGATGACGGGGGACGCCCTGAACAACCTCACCGACGCGGGCTCCTCGGTGGTGACGCTGGCGGGCTTCCGGGTGGCGGGCCACGCCGCGGACAAGGAGCACCCCTTCGGCCACGGCCGGGCGGAGTATGTGTCCGGCTTCGTGGTGTCGCTGTTCATCCTGCTGGTGGCCTTCGAGCTGGGCCGGGACTCGGTGGCCAAGCTCTTCGCCCCCACGGGGGTGACCCTGACCTGGCCGGCGGTGGCCCTGCTGGGGGCCTCGGTGCTGGTGAAGGGGTGGATGTGGCGGTTCAACGCCGCCTTGGGCCGCCAGCTGGACAGCGAGGCGCTGCGGGCCACGGCGGAGGACTCCCTGTCCGACTGCGCCGCCACCCTGGCGGTCCTGCTGGGGGCGTGGCTCAGCGCCGGAGGCTGGGTCCGCATGGACGCGGCGGCGGGGCTGGGGGTGGCGCTGTTCATCGCCTGGACGGGGGTCAAGGCCGCGCGGGAGACCCTGGACCCCCTCCTGGGCCGA